>DUGB01000021.1 GCA_013331555.1 Candidatus Woesearchaeota archaeon | reverse complement strand
TGCCGGTAACGGTGATGAACATGATGTTCCCTCTGCAAATGGGTACGGGAACAGGACAAAAAGCGTATCTACGACCAGAAACGGCGCAATCTCCTTATGTCAATTTTAAATTACAATATGAATTGCAACGTAAGAAACTCCCTCTGGGGTTAGCGTTGATTGGTCGGGCGTACCGCAATGAAATTTCGCCTCGAAATTTAACACTCAGGCTACGAGAACTCACGCAAGCAGAATTGCAGATTTTTTTTAATCCGAATACGGTAAATCATCATCCTCAGTTTGAGTCGGTGAAGGAGTATAAACTTCGAACTTTATTGGTGGAAGATCGAAAACATAATACGCCCATGGAGAGAACTGCGCAGGAATTAGTAACTTATGGACTTCCTCAATTCTATGTTTTCCATTTAGTTAAGATACAACAATTTTATGTTGACGTTCTGAAAATTCCTCTTGCTAAGTTTAGATTATATCAATTGGATGATAAAGAGAAAGCGTTCTATAACAAATATCATTTTGATTTTGAAGTGGAGTTGAATGAGCATGGATTTACGGAGATGGGTGGATTGCACTATCGCACTGATCATGATTTGAAAGGTCATCAAACTGTTTCTAAGCAAAGCATGGAAGTTATTGATGAAGAAAAAGGTCAACGTTTTATTCCTCATGTGTTAGAGATATCATTTGGTGTGGACAGGAATGTATATCTGTTGTTAGATCTTGGTTATGAGAATAATGCCGAACGGGGCAATGTGGTTTTACATTTACCAGAGGTTGTAACTCCGTTTACGTATGCTGTTTTTCCTTTGGTGAAAAATAAAGACGAGTTAGTTGCTGTGGCGAAAGAAGTGTATCAAGAATTAAAAAAGAACAATTCAGTATATTATGATGAAGTTGCGTCGATTGGGCGGCGCTATGCGCGTGCAGATGAGATTGGTGTGCGGTACTGTATCACAGTTGATTTTGATAGTCTTCAGGACAAGGCGGTGACGGTTCGCGATCGCGAGACGATGAAACAAGAACGAGTGAAGATTAAGGATTTGGTTGGTTTTGGGAAGAGATAGTTCTTCTCTTTCGATTTTTGATATTTTGGCTATACTGCTTTAGAGACAGTAAACTGTTCTAGAAACAATAATATAAGTAATTTAATAAGTATTTAATTTATTATTTTAATAAGTTTTATAAATAGTATTTAATTTCAGCTTAGGATGGAATTTCGCCGGAAGATATATGCTCGCGGCAGTTCGTTTGAGACGACACTTCCAAAGCCGTTGTTATTTAAGCTCAATGTACGCAAGAAGAATGTGGCTATTTTTCGTTACGATGTGAAGCAGGATCGCTGGTACGTCGATTTTGAGGAGGAACGGAGATAAATGAGAAAAGCGGCACTTGCGGTAGCAGGTATTTTTGTTCTGTTGGTGGGAATACTCTTTATCTCTCTTTTTTTTTCTCAGAATCATCTTTTAATCGGATTTGCGGTCGATTCTTCCGTTGATGGATGTGAGCAGAAGTGGACGTGTGGGGAATGGAGTTTGTGTGATGCTGGACTACAACGACGTTCTTGTTATGATGCGATGGAATGTGCGGTTCGACAAGAGCGGGGGGAGATTGCAACGCTTATTACTGTAGAGAAACCAGCCGAACAACAATCTTGTACGGAAACAATTGTTGTTTCTACCAGTGGAATGCCACTTGCTCGATATCTTCCTGATGCTGTTGGAGCAGTTTCCTGGAGTACGTTATTTTTAATAATTCTTACCTTCTTTGCGTTTTGCATTATAGTTTTGCTTTTGTGGTATAGTTCGTCTGGCCAGCGGCTTCGGCGCCGGTTGAAAAAAGTTGAACAGCGATGGGAACATTTCTCTATTGATCTTTTGAAAAATGAATATTCTATTCTCTGTCGTTTGTATCTGCGTTCGTCAGAACGGCACAAGCGCAATCATTATGCTCATTTGATGAAAGTCCGTCAGCGGTTACAGAGTTATTTACATGATGAGCATCAGTTGCGGCAGTTGTTAACGCGGGCGAATGATGGAACGCATGAGGAACAACGTAAACGCTATGTTCTGATTTACGGGTTATATACTCAACTGCCGTCACGGGCACAGGAGCAGTATCATACTCAATTATTGCAATTGCGTGAACATTTAGAAAGGAGGAATATGCAGTAGAGTAGCGAAATTATTTTAAATCGGGCTTTGTGCGGAGGAACACTATGGACATTAAAGATATACAGGCTAACAAAGGAAATGTTGATGTGGTGGGAGACGTTGTTTCTAAGGATTCTCCACGATCATTTGATAAGTTTGGAAAATCAGGACGCGTTTGCAACGCCAAAGTAAAAGACCCGACTGGTATGGTCACTCTTACGCTTTGGAATGATGATGTGGACAAAGTTAATATTGGTGACAAGATTCATATTGAGAATGGCTGGTGCTCGGAATACAAAGGCGAGAAGCAATTGTCCACAGGTAAGTTTGGCAAGATTGAAATTGTCGGGAAAGCTGCTGTTGCAGCGGCTGCCGCCACAATGGTTTTGACGAACGATCCACACTTTTTTGATCAGGATGGTGGGGATGATGATGCCGAACCGGTCGAAGAAGAAGAATTTTTGGATTAAGTCTTTTGGCTCAGGCTCTGATCTCTGGCGGAAGTATTTTATAGATGGTTCGCTCATTTGGAACGATGAAACTTAATCCTACACTTCGCCAGAAAAAACGGTATGTATTGTTCGAGGTTCAATCTTTGACTCACTTCTCTATGTCCGAGGTGAAAGAAGAAGTTGAGCAGGCTTTGCAGCGTTTTTTTGGGATCTGGGGAATGGCATATGCTAGTCCGCAGTTTGTGTCGGAATCATTTCAAGATAAAACGCAGCGATTTGTGGTGAAAGTCAATCACACTTTTGTTGATGAACTTCGAATGGGAATCATTTTAAGCAAAAATATTAAAAACACTCCCGTTCTTATTCGTTCCCTGCTGACATCAGGGACGTTGAAAACAATCCGTAAGTATCATAGTTAAGAGGTGTTATTAATGAATGCTAATAAACAGATGGTAGATAAAATGGGGTATGATCGCTCCATTACGATGTTCTCTCCTGATGGGAGATTATTACAGGTAGAATATGCTAAAAAAACANNTCTATTGTGAAAGAGATGTGTGATCTTAAGCAAGTATGTACTCAATCAGCTGGTTTGCGGCCGTTTGGCGTTTCGATGTTAGTTGCAGGTGTTGAAGAGGACGGAACGATAAGGTTATTCTTAACAGAGCCATATGGGTTATATTTCGAGTATCGTGCAACAATCATTGGTGAAGGAGATACGGAAATTGATGCTATTCTCCAAAAACGGTATAAAGCTTCTCTTACTGTTG
>DUGB01000140.1 GCA_013331555.1 Candidatus Woesearchaeota archaeon | reverse complement strand
TTTTTTCTTTAAAGCAAGCAGATCTGATTTTTTAATAAGGTACATATCATGCTCGATGTCTTGTTCAAGGTAAGAATCAAGTAATCTTTGAAGTTTTTCATTGATTACCTTAATTTCTGCTTGCTTTTCGCCAACAAACGCATGGCAGGATTGGGCTACATTGATTTCTTCACTTTTTAATTTATCCAGCATTTTATCTGCCCAATCCTGTCTCAAAGAAACTGTGGCTATATGATTAGATAACTGACGATCAAGTTCTTCCTGACGGATAAAAGGTTGATTACATTTGGTAAGTTTGGATTTTTTCGTACATCTGTAATAGGTATAAGTGGCATAACGGTTAGTACCAGGATAATATTTAGTTTTTTCTTCAGCGGTAATCATCATGCCACATTCACCACAACGAAAAAGTCCTGTTAGGGGTTTAATAGGCCGTAATGTTTCTTCTTTCCAGGAATGGCTGCGTTTTTTCCAAACCTCGTGAACCAGATCCCACAGTTTCTTTGTAATGATTGGCTCATGAACCCCTTCGTGGATCTCGCCTAAATATTTAAAATGGCCATAATAGAAAGGGTTGGATAATATCTGCTTACTAACTCGATCAATTTTCCAAGGCTTACCACTTCTACCAACTATGCCATTTTTAGCCAAAAAGTTACAAATATCAAGGATTCGATATTTGCCGGTAGAAAACATCTCGAATGCCTGTTTAATAATAGGAGCACGCTTTTTATCTACTACAATAATCTTTCGATTGTTGATAATAACATTTCGATAGCCAATAGGAGCAAGACCTGGTTTTTCACCTCTTTTAACTTTTTGGCGTATTCCCCTTTTGGTATTTTCTGAGAGCGAGTCCACGAAGTATTTACTTTGGCAAAAAGCCATATTAAGGGAAAATTTACCTTGAGGAGTATTTTCAAACCAATGTTGAGGAAACTTTAAGTCTTTTAGCTTACCAATATCTAAAAGGTAGATAATTTTCCCACCATCTACACTATTGCGAGCAAGTCTATCCGGATGCCAAGCAACAATACCTTCTGCTTCACCAGCTTCTACTCTACTAAGCATACTATTAAATACACCTCTGCCAGGAAGTTTAGCTGTTTTAGCCTCGGTAAGCTCCTCTACAATATTAATACCTTGTTGCTTGGCATACTCCCGAAGTTCCAAAAGCTGATCTGGTATAGACCTCATCTGCTTATCTTCTACATCTGTAGACTTGCGAGCATATAAAAAGAATTTTTGCGATATATTCTGCATGGCAGTTTTCCACTTTAAAGGCCGCTCTGGTGTAGCCAACTCGATTGCTCAAGTTGTCCAAAGCGGCCATTAAAAAAGCAATCGAAAAGTTGGCTACAATTTAAATATACAAACTGCCAGCAGAAAATACAAGTAGCAAAAATTCAAATTCCTTATGCTTTTTGCCAAAGTTTTCCTCCGAAGGAAGAATTATGAAACAATTACTAATAATATAAATATCACAAGAGGGGTTAAAATTCTAAAAAAGGTACTTGCAGTTAATTGAACAAGTTCGCGCTTCGCACTAAAATCTTTCGGCTTGCTTTTTCTCGCCGACAAAATAGTTTACTCTGAAGCTCTAAATCAATGGTCCGCCCTACGGGCGGACCCGCCAACTCGGGACTGGGAGCGAGTATATGATATTGCTCGAATGTATTTTATCAAAAATTACTGATGCTTGCTATTGGGTGCGTCAGCGTCAAGCTCTTTCTCGTATCCTAACCTAAATCTGTAATCCCAACCTCTATTTTTCTATCGGCGTATCGTATCGTCGCTTCGGCCGCCTAACGGCGGCCTTCGCTCACATCATTAATTTTGTTAAATTCCTTTCTTGCAATATCTTTGAGAAAATTGTCGCAAGTTTTATTTTCCTTCCCCTATGCTCTAACTTATTATTTTTGAGTAATTTTTGTATAAATTTATCTTCGATCGGTAGTCTAAGAACTAAGAAGCTGCTGTAGTTTTTCTTCCGAATCTATGCCACTCAAAAGAGCCAACGAATATTGGGCATCTTCATCAGTATTTGCCAAAAGCACTGTTTTTTTATCTTGCAGAAAAACGGACAGTTTTTTCAAAAGACTTGGTCCAATTTGTTCTTCTTCAATAGAACTGCCAGCTTGTTCGGAAAACCTTCTAACAACCGATTCGATATCCTCTCTCTCCGCTGCTAAATTTATTCCCATTTGCATTGCCGCTTCATCACCTAATTGTCCAATTCTTTGAGCTAGGTAATAAATCTCTTGATCTGTAAACTTTATGTCTATTGTTTTACTTGTATCTCCGGGTTCGCTTTTTGGTAAATCTTGGGTAATAATAGGTATTTCCGTCTTATCTGCAGAGCCTCCCTGTTTTAATTGATCAAAAGTAACTTCTCTTTGAAGTACTTGAATTATCTCATCAATACCCAAATCATGATATTCAGGTTGTGCTTTTACCCAGTTATAGAATCTTCCCAGATAGGGTGGGACTTCATCTGGTTTAGTTGAAATCCCTCTGATTTTCTCGGTTATACCCGAACGGGCTGTTGTTCCGGAGACGATAGCAAGCTTCAATCTATTATTCCTGGCTTTGGGATTTTCAATACCCTGGAGAGTATCTACATAAGCTGCTCTACAAGCATCTTCAAAGGATTCATGCATAAATCCTGTTCTATCCGCTTTTACCTCAAACAAGGCATAGGCTAGTTTTTCTTGTCTTACTCCTAAATCCTTCCCGGGTATTCTGGCAACATTTAATTCGGCAGGTTCACCAGGTACCGGAGGTTTATCTGGAACTGGGGGTTGAGTTCCAGACGGCAAGGGGGCGGAATCTGTTGGTTGTTTTATACCAGCTTTTTGAAGAATTTCTTGAAAACTTATTTTTCTGTGAACAATTAAGACAAGCTCTTCCATGGCTAAAGATGCATACTCTGGTTGAGTTCTAATCCATTCAAGAAATGTAGATAGACGAGTACCGACTTGATCAGATGGTTCTGTAAATCTTCTAGTGAGACTTTTACGTATTCCATATAATGAACCTAAAAGACTCGTTTCTTTTCGGCGTTTTTCTGAATCTGTTAAATTTAAATCAACGAGTTTGTCCGGGTAAAGACTATAGCAAACACTTCCAAAAGATTCATGAAGAAAGCCAGTTCTTTCTGGATTAATGGCGAAAAGAGTATAAACAGCTTTTTCTTCCCGAAATCCTAAGTCTACTAAATATCTTCTTTCTCCATTTTCTCCTGCTAAACCTTGCTGTTCAGCTGTATTGATCCCTCGTGTATACCGATTTCTAGTGGCAGAAACTCCTAATTTTCTCAGATAATATTCAAAAGGTGGTTGTTCTATGCCTAGTTCATTAAGTTCTGCAATAAGATTTGCTTGAATCCGTTTTACTCCCCTGGCCTGTTCCAGTAAGGTATTTGCTTGACCAAGTTCAGCTTCAACTCCCTCCAACTCACCCTGTGATGACAACCTAGCGGCTTCTCCATAATGAGCGGCCGCCTTTTCTGAATGATATTTAGCCAATATTTCAAAAAATCTTTCCATTTTTATCTTATAGCGCCAAATGATATCATTTTTATAGGTTGATTGTCAACCTTAACTTAGGTATAATATGCCCCGAATGTCTGCAGAACAACGGATTATAGTTGAATATGATGGGAATTATGCCGATCAAATGGACTGGCAGGCAGATAAATTAGCCAGATTTGCTGGTTTGGGTGATCTGCGTACCCAAGTCTATATTAGAAGAGGTCTTGCGCATCCTCAAGCTAGTTATACAGAACTTACCAATGTTTTAGCGTGGAGAAGAATATTAGATCCTGCTAGTATCTTCAGCCCGGGGAACCATGAAGAACATGATCAAAGAAAGGACATAAGGTCTAATTTGGCAACAGCATCGTCTGTGGTTTTCATCAATGACCAAATACTAATTCAAAATAATAAGGATAGGAATAAAGGCGATGTGAATGAGAGAGAGTATGTGAGTGAAGTGAGCAATTTGGTGAATAGCGGTTTGAGAGAAACCTTGAATATAGAAAAGTTTAAGCAGCATCAGTGGGCATTCTCATTTGCGCAATATGCATGGAATTTCTTGAGGAATGATAGATGGAGGTATACCGCTGCTGTAGCAGCATTCCCTTTGGGTTTATATTCTCTTATAACTGGCGTTGGCCATTTTCTTGAAAATTTAAGAAGAGGTCAACCAGAATATCTTCATATTTCAGCACTAGTTATAGCCGGAGTATTTGGGACAGGGGTTGGTACTTGGCGTGGGAGAGAACTCGTCAAATTTTATGAAATATTAGCTATGAAGATATTAGAACTCTACCCAGAATTAGCTCCTTATCAGCTAACCCCAGTAGATTTTAATCCCTTAAAGCATACAGCAAACTTGATATTGGGAAATGCATATTTATCAACATGGGGTAGAAGATTAATTGAATACAAACCTTAGGAACTGGGACTGATCATTTCCTGGTACAGTTGATGAATATACTGGCGGANNACTTCTCTGGCAAATTCAGACAGATTGATTTCTCTGTAATGGCGTTCTTCCAGATACTCTTTGAAAGCCTGACGAGTTTTATCCCTTACTAATTTTGGAGAAATTTTACCCTGTTTTAATAATCTGTGAACTGATGTAGCAATCTGTTCAACTGAACAAACCAGTTGTTCAGCCATCTGCCTGTAGGATAAATCTCTACTCTCTCCGCATAAAAGTTCAGCCTTAAAATCCAGTACTCTTACACTCTTGTGTAATACTACTCTCATAGGCTCGATCTTTCCTCCGCTAATCAATCTGCTTCTTGAATTGGTGGCTGATAATAGAGTAACCGGACGATTTAGCCTCCTTGATGCTTCTTCTGCCAACGCCTCATTTGATAATCTGGGATTTGATTTCACAGCCACTTCTACTATTTCATCCAATTCTATAGTTTGTTTTCTGGGACCCTTTAATTGGATTCTCTCGACCAGACCATCTCGAATAAGCTGGGTAATAATATAACCTATGTGCTCTTCTGTCTTGCCTAACCACTTGGCAATTTGGCCGCGGCTTAAGTGAGCTTCTCTTAACTCTTTAACCTGGTTATAAATTGGCGACCTTTGTGCTTGAGAAATAAGTTGTTCGGCGTGCTCCAAAGCGGTCAGGACGCTTTTGTCCACATCTTTAGGTAAAAGCCCAAAAACTGCACCGACCCTTTCTCTGAATCCGTCCAGATCTTCACTTTTACGATTGTATAATGCTAAAATGGTTTTTTCTTCCTCCGGCAGCCTGCCCCAGACTTCATTGTTTTTTCTGGCTTCGTCAATAAATCTGCGTATCTTGGCAGTTTGGTCGATGGTGACAGATCCATCCGGCCCTTCTAATAAAGATAGCCGGCGTACCAATCTGGCCGCACTTTTGACATAATGCCTGCGAGTTTTTCTGACTTTCTTTTCTTCGGAGGAATCCAGCAGACCCATTCTGAAGGCTGTTTCTTCAGCACTTCTTCGATAAGCATAACTTGGGAGATCCCGCTCCCATAGAGCTTGTAATCGCTCATTCCCCCGTAATCCTTCCAATGCTTTTACTTCGATTTGTCTTACCCGTTCCCTGGTTAGATCAAATTCTGTGCCTACCTGCTCAAGAGTCATATCCGAGCTTTCGAAACCGAAGCGCATTTTCAAAACCTGCCTGCTTCTTTCATCTAGTGTTTGCAATGCTTCTTCCACCACTTCCGCATCTTTTTCGTTGGCAAGTCTTCCTTCGCTTTCTTCAAAAGCTGCCTCTGCTGTGGGATCGGATAAAAAATGCTCAAATGGAGTATCTTTTCCGGGTAATATTTCCTGATTTAATGATTTAACATCCATAACTCCGGATTCAATGGTATGCAACACATTTTCAATGGCAGCTCTGGTCAGTTTTGTTCTTTGAACCATGAGATCTCTTAACTCCTCCAGGCGAGGAGGACGACCGTTTTCTGTTTCAAACTGACCGATGATATATCTTGCTTTACCCAGTGCATCATGAGTATGAACAGGAACCCTAATGATTAGGGCCTGATCATCAGTTGCTCTACTCAATGCCTGCCTTATCCAATGCGTGGCGTAAGTAGAAAGATGATAGCCCAAGCCGGGATCATATTTCTCAACTGCAGTCATTAAACCGACTGTTCCTTCCTGCAATAGGTCTGAAAATGGCAGACCAAAATGTCTTTTAATATTAGCTGCCACCAGACGCATATTAGCGTACACTAGGACATCTCTTAGATTTTGACTCTCTTCCAGTAAATTAGTAAATTTATCCTGATCTTTGGGATTGACTAGTGATAAGAATCTTTGATCAGCTCTCAAAGCCTCTAAAGAAGAACTGTTCCGCATATGTTCATAAACCAGAATAGTTTGTTCGTGAGTTAAAAGAGGAAATTTCTGCATCTGATTGTAAAAACCAAAAACCATCTCCTTTTCCTCCTCATTAGCCGCACGGACAAGATCACCAACTCTTGGAAGAGCAAGATCAATTTCTCTGCCTCCGTCATGAACTCGATAATGCTTTCCTTTCTCTTCTACATAAAATTCATCAGGATCTGAAAATTCATAACGCATTCTTCCGCGGACCTTGCCGTCTTTTTCCATCAACCTTCTTTTGATCAGTCTATCAGTGACATTTTCTGCTCGATCAACATACAAATCCAATACTCCCCCAACTGATGCTCTATCGCTCAAAGCCACCGACCTGTAAAGATCTTTTGTTTCCATGAAGAATAAGCCATCAATAACTGAACCAAATTGTGCCAGCTCATCATTTAACCTGCTTACTACCCTTTCATCATAGGTCCCCTGCTCACGATCTAAAAGATCACCGGTAACAAAAGGAATGTGGATAGTCACCTTTTCATCCTGCCCAAAACGATGAACCCGATCCACAGCCTGAACATAGCGGCTAATAGCGTTCGGTCCAATAAACAGAATTACTTCTGTGGCCCTGTTTTCCGGGGAACAAAGAGTGATAGATTCCCCGGCAATGGTGTAATTTCCCACCAGCACTTTTACTCCATCTCTCCGTCGAAACTCATCCTGTACTAAAAGTCTGGCTTTATCACTCAAACTGCCGTCAAGAGTGGCAACGGATGTAATTCCTGCCTTGTATAATCTTTCCGCAATGGCAGCTGTGCTTATTGCTGCGGTAATTCGTCCCTCTCCTGTCACAACGGGGGTAAAAATAACTACTTTACGACCATCGGCGATAATTTCATTAACTTTGTTAACCAACCAGGGGAATTTAGCTTGTGCTTCAAGAGACAGCAGGGCGTAAAAGCGGGCAAATTTACCCTGATGTTTTTCCATGACTTGACCGGCTAGTTCCTTAAACCTAGCTTTTTCTTCATCAGTCATGGAATCTAAATCTATGGCTATATGAATTGTTTCTTTAGGGGGCAAGTCTGCTATTTCTTCTTTTTTGCGTCTGATAGAAGCATCTCTTAACATTAGATACGTACCAACTAAATCTTTCATTAAAGACCTGATTTTATCCGCAGGCAGTAAATGAGGATTGGCCAAGTGGGTCATGATTAAAGGTTCAACCAATTCTTTAACAAATGGAGTACTGGTAGCCAGAAAAACTACTCTTTCCTGATCTTCTCTAAGATAGGCATAGAGCCTATTGGTTCTTTTAGCCACCCGGTCTTTTCTTGTGGGATCCTGGGCTTCCTGAATAATGGATTGCAAGAAACGCGATTTAACATTGTGTGCTTCATCCACTATGGCAATTTGAAAGNNGTTCCAATCTTTGTCTTAAGTGGTAATCAAAACTGGGATCTTCTCTCTCATCTGTAAAATTAACATTGGCTATATCCAGAGCATCGGTTAGGACATGTTTAGCTAGTTCCCCCTCCCAGTTATCTATAACAGACTTGCTACCCACCACTAAAACTCTACCGGGTTGAGTCAAAGAGGTGTTTTTACCATCCAGCAGGTTTAACGCAGCTAAAACCAATATCAGAGTTTTCCCCGTTCCAGGTTCATCTGTTAAGATTCCTCCGTTTCGCTCCATTAAAATTTTAATTCCTTCAACTTGATGAAAAAATAGATGCTTGGGATGACCTGTTCTATCTTTATCCTTAAAATACTT
>DUGB01000126.1 GCA_013331555.1 Candidatus Woesearchaeota archaeon | reverse complement strand
CGTACTCTGCGCGGAGAATAGGAAAGAGTAGAATCAAACGTCCTTATCCATTGAGCTAATTTTTGAAGCATGTTATGGTAATCTCTTGGTCTGATTGAGAAGAACAATTATAAATGTTTCTAAATTAATTACTAATGAGTGATACCAAAAACTGCCACAACTTTTATAAACAACCGCTAATCCCAGCACATAAACCGTCAAACTACTCTGAGAGTAGGAGGTTATGACTTATGGACAAGGAACAAGTCCTCAACGCACTTCAACAACTGAAACAACATCCGAAGCGGAAGTTTGAACAATCGTACGATTTAATTATTAATCTGAAAAATATTGTTATCAAGCAAGATCCTGTGGATGTGTTTGTAACACTGCATAATTCTAAAGGACGTAAAATTAAAGTTGCAGCGTTTGTCGATCAGCAGCTTGCGGATAATGCAAAACAACACTGTGATTTTATAATCCGCGATACGGAGTTCCAGAATTTTGCGAATAATAAGAATGTTCTACGCAAACTTGCTGAAGATTATGATTACTTTATTGCTCAAGCCAACTTAATGCCAAAAGTTGCTGCTGTTTTTGGTAAAGTGCTTGGCACCAAAGGCAAGATGCCAAACCCAAAAATGGGATGTGTAGTTCCTCCAAGTGCAAATATTGGTTCATTAGTCAATAATTTGAATTATACAGTCCGCTTGGTGGCAAAGAAAGGGCTTAATTTACAGTGCATTATTGGAAAAGAAAATCAATCTGACGCAGAAGTGTGCGACAATATTTTGACAGTATATCAAGCAGTTCTAAAACATGTTCCTAATGAAACTCAAAACATCAAAAATGTTCAACTAAAGCTCACCATGAGCAAACCGGTGAAATTATAAGATGGTAAGCCAGGCTAAACAACAGCTCGTCAAAGAGTTAACGAAAGACATTCAACGCAGCCAGATTGTGGCAGTTGTAAACTTTGAACGCTTGCCAGCACAGCAGCTGCAAGTAATGCGCTCAACGCTGATGAATAAAGGTGTTACCATGCGGATGGCCCGCAAGAATCTTTTGTGTTTGGCGCTACATGATTCAAAACGCCAGAACATTGAACAGTTAGAAAGCAAAGTTAAAGGTATGCCCGCATTATTGTTCACCAATGAAAACCCATTCACCCTGTATGCTTTAATTCAGAAAAATAAATCCGAAGCACCGGCGAAAGCAGGACAAATATCTCCAAGAGACATTGTTGTTAAAGCAGGACCGACAAGTTTTGCACCGGGACCGATTATTTCAGAACTTGCGGCAGTGGGGATTAAAACAAAAGTAGAGAATGGAAAGCTAACCATTACCGCAGATGCCACCATTGTCAAAGAAGGTGCAGTTATTTCCCAAAAAGTTTCTGAAACATTGAAACGCCTTGATATTAAGCCAATGGAAATTGGATTAGATATGGTAGCGGTATGGGAAAATGGATTAGTCTTTGATGCGAAACAACTTCATATTGACGAGGCAGAATTTGCGCAGAATGTTGCTGATGCTGCTCAATGGGCGATTAATTTAGCTGTTGAGACAGCGTATCCAGCGGATGGAGTGACAGAATTACTTGTCCAAAAAGCATTCCGTGAGGCGAAAGCTCTTGGGGTGGAACAAGATATTTTGACTGATGAAACGAAAGGAGAGATTTTAGCTAAAGTGGAACGACAGGCAAAAGCAGTCAAAGATGCTGCCGGTCTCTAATCAAAAAACATAACATTCATAAATTAAAAACAAAATTAACAGTGAGGAGGAACGAAAATGGAATATATTTATGCCGCAATGCTGCTTCATAAAGCAGGAAAAAGTGTGACTGAAAGTGCTGTTAAAGCAGTCTTAACCGCTGCTGGCGTGAGTGTTGAAGAAGCCCGCGTTAAAGCATTGGTTGCTGCATTACAAGGAGTTAATATTGACGAAGCCATCAAGAAAGCAGCTGTTGCTGCTCCGGTCGCTGTTGCTGCCCCTGCAGCCAGTGCTGGTGCACATGCCGCTGAAAAGAAAGATGATTCAAAGAAGAAGGAAGAAGATTCAAAGAAAGCTGAAGAAGCTGCTGCGGCCGGTCTCGGCGCACTGTTTGGCTAAGCAAGCTCAGTTCTTTTTTTCTTTCTTTTTTTGTTGATCATTCTTTCTGTTGATGCTTGTTTCAAGAGATAGTATAGGGTGACATAACATTACGATGAGTTCCACGACAGGTGATAGTACCGAACAGCGCAAGGAATTGTATGCACAACGCGCAGAATTATCTAAGCTCCGCTCTGATGTACAGCACGTTCATCAAGAAAAAGAAAAGAATTACCATGAGCTTAAGAGAATTCACCAGCAAGTGAAAGAAGTTCTCAATTCGATTAATTCTCTAAAAGGACAACGAACAGAATTAACTCAGAAAGTGAGAGCCCTTAAAGAAGAGCGTGAGAAGCAAAATACAGAAGTGAAAGAAATCGCGGGAGAGCGAAAGAAAATCGAACTGCAGCGGAAAGATTTTGCACCACCGCAGCGTAATAGGGAATCGAGAGAGAGTATAGGATCATTGCGGTCAGAAATTCAACGACTAGAGACAAAGATGGAAACAGAAGTTATGCCGTTTACAAAAGAACAGGAACTGACAAAATATGTTAAAGAGTTAAAGAAAAAGGTGCTTGCCCTTGTCCAAGAGAAAGAATTGTCCAAAGAAACAAATAAAATAAACTCTGATCTGAGTGAACACCGCCGAAAAGCACAGGAAACGCACCATACAGTTCAGGAAACAGCACAGCAATCGCAGGAAGTACATGAACAAGTTCAAAAGTTATATGATCAATTAAAGCAGCTGCGAGAGACTGAAAAGCCTCTGGCGGAAAGTTATCTCCAACTGAAAAAGAAGCATCTTGACCTCAAGAAAGAGATGGATGAGGTGACAGCGCGTATCCAAGAACTAGGAGGCGCTCTGCAAGAACACGATCACCGCAGTTTTAAAGAAAAAGTGAAAGAAAAAACGGCGGAAGTGCACGAGAAAATTAAGAAAGGTAAGAAGTTGAGTACAGAAGATATTTTGGCTTTTCAGGCTTCAGAGGAGTAAAGATAGTTTTTACGTTTTATTCTATTCTTCCCAACACGTCAGTTTTAGAAATAATCCCTTTTGTTTCTCCTTTCTCTGCAACCAAGACGACGGGAAATTCCTGCAAGAGATAGAGTAATGTTTGTAATCCTGTTTCCATGCCGACAATTGGAGGAACGTTATCCATAACTTCACCTGCAGTAAGAGTGTTTATTCTGGTCGGGTGTTCTGCTATTTTAAATAAGATCGTGTTCTCAGAAATCATCCCAACAACTTTGCCTTTTTCCATGACGGGAACTTGAGAAATGCCTTTGTTTTTCATTCTTTTAATGATCTCTCTTAATGATTCGTGGCTTCCGGCAATAAGAACTTTAGTGTTCATGATTTGTTTTGCTTTGACTTCACGAGTGTCTTGAAGCTTTTCCAGCGCCGTAAAAATATGCTGGGCTTTGGTAAACGTTGGATCAAGCGAGCCGGATTCGATTTTAGCGATGAGACTTTGAGAAACACCGGCACGCTGTGCTAAGTCTTTTTGACTAAGATGATATTTCTTGCGCAAATGACGGATTTGTTCTAATGATTGAATCATAAACAGCAACACCCTGAATTTGCTTAATAAATGTAATGAAATAAAATTCCTATTGGAATATTGTTGTCAAAACTGTTTATATACATCCACGAAAAAACGGAATGGATGGAAGCCGACAATAGAGCTGTTTTGGTAGATGCGTTATTATTGCCTGAAATACGACTAGGAATTATTTGTGGTTTAGGCGGAAAACGCACTATTGACCACGTTATTGGATTACTTGAAGGTTATCTTGCACGACCAGCCGAAGAACAACGACAAAATTCTAATTTGGTTGAAGCGGCGTTACAATATATGAGGACAGTGTATCCAAGTCACTTTCCAAGTTCATTGACAACAAGAAGAGATGCTCAACAAAGAGATGATATTCAAACGACAAAGCCGGCAGCGTATAAAGCGCTCAACGGTTTTTAAGAGGTGTATTAACAATGACAGACAACTATTTTTTTACGTCAGAAAGCGTGACGGAAGGTCACCCCGATAAAATATGTGATCAGATTTCGGATGCTATTCTTGATGCTATTATCAGAGAAGATCCGCAAGCACGTGTGGCGGTGGAATGTCTGACGAAGACAGGATTTGTTGTTGTGGCTGGAGAAGTAACCACGACAACGTACGTTGATGTGCAGAAAATCGTCCGGGAAACTATTTTGGATATTGGCTACAGCAAACCGGATTATGGTTTTGAAGGATCAACTTGCGGCGTACTTGTTGCACTCTCAGAGCAATCGCCGGACATCGCTCAAGGTGTTGATGAAAATCAGGGGTTATACCAAGAGCAAGGTGCGGGAGATCAAGGCTTAATGTTCGGTTTTGCCTGTACAGAAACACCAGATTATATGCCGTTATCAATCCATCTTGCCCATAAACTGACGCAGCGTCTTTCCAGCGCGCGCAAACGTGGAGAAATTTGGTATCTGCGCCCCGATGGAAAGTCTCAAGTGACGATCGAATATGAAAATGGCAAACCAAAGAGAGTTGATACAGTTGTTGTTTCAACCCAACATCATCCTGATGTGAGCTTGGAAACAATTCGACGCGATGTGGTTGAAAAAATAATTAAGCCAGTGTGCGGGGAATATGTTGATCAGAATACAAAGTATTTTGTAAACCCAACAGGATCATTCGTCATCGGCGGTCCGGTAGGAGATGCCGGCGTTACAGGACGAAAAATAATCGTTGATAGTTATGGCGGGCACGGCAGCCATGGCGGCGGGGCATTCTCGGGTAAAGATCCGACGAAAGTTNNGAATATTGTTGCGGCAGGATTAGCAGATAAGTGCCAAGTACAAGTGGCATATGCAATCGGTGTTGCTAAGCCGGTCAGTATTCTCGTCCACACGTTTGGGACGGGAAAAATTCCTGATGAAAAAATTGTTGAGCTTGTTCAAAAACACTTTGACTTCCGTCCGAAAGCAATGATTGAACAATTGCAGCTACGCCGACCAATTTACCGCAAAACAGCAGCCTATGGTCATTTTGGGCGAAACGATCCTGATTTCACCTGGGAAAAA
>DUGB01000051.1 GCA_013331555.1 Candidatus Woesearchaeota archaeon | reverse complement strand
GCTTCAAACTGACCGGCAAGAACTGCAGCTTCACTAGCATCAATATTATCCGCGTTAAGGTCGTTTTCAACTACGGTCAAAACATGATCGTAACGATTTTTATCAGCGTTAAGGCTAGTATATTTGCTCAGTAATTGTTCTGAACTTAAGACAACAGTAAGATCTCCAGGATTAATTCTTGGAGGCACTTGGAAAGTATTGCCGTTATCGCGAACAGGGAAAAGATCACGAAGCTGGTCAGCATTAAGATTAAGATTCTCTTTAATGCGATCAACTGGATTTTTAATACCATCAAAAGGACCAACTTGATCGGATGAAGGAAGACCAAAAGCATCTCCTANNCAACAGGTGTTCTTTGTACTGGGTCGACTGGATGCATATTCCGAAGATCGGAATTGGTTAGATCGCGAATTGCACGTTGAAGACGGACGCGATTTAATTGTTCCTGGATTGCATCTGATGCAGCGCCAAAAGGTAGAACGTCAGTTTGGCTATCGGTTGAATCTTGAGAAACGTCCGTTGGACGAAGATTGAGGTTACTTAAATCAACATTACTAAAATCTGGCAATGGCAGCGCTTGGGCAGAGCCAACAAAAGCTACCATCAACACAGCAATCATACAAAATACAGTTGTGAGTTTCATGTTTGCACCTATTGTTTGTTTTTACTCATAAGTAATGGCGTTATATTTAAATCTTTTGGTAAATTTACTATTGTTAAGTAAATAATAATCAAAACTTGATGATCACTATCGAGCAATTTAACGAAGCGAAAAAAACAGAAATGAACCTAAACAATGACCTCGCCACGATGAATTTTAGGCATAAAGTTGAGGATTATTCCTTCTTTATACTTGGCACAACCAATGATATCGCTTTCAAACTGAAGAAGAACCATTTTTGATTCAGCACCACAATCTTTAGGAATGTCCAAACCACGAAAATACTGCTTGAGTTCGGTGGAGTTAAGGATAATAACATTCTTCAAAGACGCGTTCTGTTGTTGTGCGTCTAAGGCAAGAAATTGGGCTCCTTCTTTGCTCAAGCGGAATTCATGTTCTTTCTGTTCTCCTAAATAAAGACCGATTTTGTCAATGATTAAATTACGGAGATTGATCTTAGCAAGGTCCGGAGTAACAATGAAGATTCGATTATTATCATTACAGACATAGACAAATTCTCCCGTAAACGCATGGCCGAATTGGTCTAAAAGCTGCTGTTTACAATGACGGATTTCTTTAGAGTTAAGAAAGGTAATGTCTCTGAGCATAGTATTTTATACTCCCCACACAGGGTTATCACGACGTTTGATCTCGGCAATTTCCTTGAGAACTTCAACTTCCCGCGTGGAAAGGTACTTTTTTAGTTCTTTGAGTTTCTTGAAATCATCTTCAGGAAGGTCAGTGTAAAAAAAGTCGCCTTCATTGATCTGCCGGCCAACGGTGATGCCATCTAAAGCCATGGCAACTTGCTTGCCCTGCTCAGCAAGGCTGACGTTCTCCTGCCCTTCTTTCATACTCTTTATAGTAGTTAAGTGCTTTCCTTGTTCGTTCATGATTGGATCACTGTTTTTAATACGGCCAATTTCAACCTCAATACCGATGATCGCGGGATTGTTCTGCCGGAAAACATAGCCTTTCAAGAACAGAATTTTAGCCGGGCGAACGAGGTTGTTAAGTTCACGGAGCTCAATTTCTTTTTTCAGAGAAGAAGTATACTGTTCATATTCCTCAAGACTGCGATAGATAACGTCGTGGATGAGAAGACGGATGTTTTTAGCAGCAGCAGCTTCGTTAACTTCTTGAGCAACGGGAATATTAAATCCCAATATAACACCATAAAACAGATTTTTTTCTTTCATCATTTCAGCAGCGGCAAGATCTTTTTTGGTGATCTCTCCCAATGATGCCGAGGAAATGGGAATATTCTTTTCATGTAATAAATGACGTAATGCTTCCAAGCCGCCAATGGTATCAGCTTTAATGACAACCCCTTCTTCGGCGAGTTCAACATTAAGTGTTTCACCAACTTCTTGCTGAACTTCAACGCTAAGCTGTTTGATTTCATCGAGATTACCAGTACAGCTTCGCAAAGGCATGCCGGCAACAGCAGTTTCTAAACCAGGGGCGACAATTTTTACGCCGGTCGCAGCAGTAACTTCTTTAACATTCTGAAATTTACTTTTCTTATCACGCATTTCCACCAATTGACCAGGCTCAAGAAGAGCTCGAATTTTAGTCACAATCGGATGTTCCAAGCCGCCAACAATAATCGTGTCACCAACATGCAGACAACCGTTATAGATGATGGCATTAATCGTTGTGCCAAGACCTTTGTCTTCTTTTACTTCCAGCGTTGTGCCTTTACAATTGCCAAATTCATTAATAACAAGATTTTGTTCGAGATACTTTTGAGCTAATCCGGTCAAGACCATGAGCAGTTCTGGAATTCCCTGGCCAGTGCGGGCGGAGAGAGGAACGAGCGCAATTTGTTTAGTATAATCTTCAACTCGATCAAAGCGCTCTGCCTGCAAACCCAATGCATTGAGCTTAGCAACAAGATCGTACATCTTTGCTTCAAATTCACCTTGGGTTTGATAATCGAGAGCGGCAAGATTAGGAAGAAGATATTGTGTTGGATCGTATTTCCACCGATTGAGAAGATCAATTTTGTTGACCGCGACAACGAAAGGAACACGATTGGCTTTGAGAATCTCTAATGATTCGATTGTTTGAGGTTTAAACCCTTCGTTGATATCAACAACAAGTATGGCAATGTCGGCCAAACTCCCGCCGCGTTTACGGAGAGAGGCGAAAGCGGCATGGCCAGGCGTGTCAATGGCTAGTAAGCCAGGAATGGTAATTTTGCCTTTCAGTGAATCCATCAGTTTGCCGCAGATTTTGTAAATTGTTTCCATTGGGATGATAGATACACCAATAGCTTGGGTAATCGCTCCTGCTTCTCCTGACGCAACAATTGTGGAACGTATTTTATCGAGAAGAGTGGTCTTACCATGATCAAC
>DUGB01000050.1 GCA_013331555.1 Candidatus Woesearchaeota archaeon | reverse complement strand
AGAAAATGTCAAACATGAGTTAATAATTCCAAGTTGTCTTGATTGATATTCTGCTGCTCTAATAATCAGAGAAAACAATAAGTCCCCCATCCTATGCATAATTCCTGGAATTACAATCGCATTTGGATTGCTTGGCGACTGCAACATACAACCGCTGCCAAAATATCCTGGATAGACTCTGTCTCGACCGATTGATCCCGGTTTTCTTTGGAATTCTCCATCATAATCATACTGCGCACAATTAGTTTCATTATCGGTTCTAATCCCCATTGTTCTCAATGTTTCGGAAGGTTGTTTGTAGCCAATTAACGTAAACATTTCATCAAAGTCGAATTCTTCTGTTGTTCCATTGAATCGTCTGATCCCAATTTTACCTCCATGTCTTGTTCCTTGGATATCCCAATGAGCTACGTCCGACAAAATTCTTTTATGGTGAACAGCATATTCGTATGCTCTTAGAAGAGGAGCTAAATCTCCCGCATAATCCACCAAATTTGGGGTGCTTAGATCTCTAAAAAGTCTAAACTCTTTTCCTCGTTCATGGACTGTGCTTTCCGGATAACGAATAGCATCTCTCGGATAATGAGTAAGAACTCTATACTCAATATCTATTCCTAACTTCCTCCAGTCTTCAATCTGGCCCATCNNACCCAAGCCGATGAACACCAATTTTTTTCCTTGCCAACGTCGTGCTATCTTTTCTGTTATTACCTGTTGCCAGCGATATCCTGCTTGTGCTGAATCAGCGCTTGTCGTCATTTTTCCTTCACAAGAAATGGGCAGGGGTACTCCTGTCCCTAAAGCATTGATGACAATGGGGCTTGTAATAGTAGCTGTTCCTTCATTTGTAACATAACTTACTTTATGTTCCAAATCACCGGGTTGAACAGAAATTACTCTACCTTTAACTGGTTCAGGCAATTCTTTTAAATAATTCCCCTTTCCCCGAAGTTCTCTGATAAATCTGCTGACTTCTTCTCCTGGACCCGGAGCTCTTTCCAATGAACTCAAATCAAACTTAAATTCGCGAGGATTATTACGACTTAATCCATACACGTTAGGTTGTCGCCAAATTCCTCCATACTCTCCTGAATTATCAATGACTGTAATCATTGAACTGTCCCATCCTAATTCTATCAGGGCTCGTGCGGTCATTGTTCCTGCTGGTCCCGCACCGAGAATAGTTACAGGAATCACTGTAACATCGAAATCAACCAACATGGGGTCTATTACGTCAAAATAAGGTGTCGCTCCTGTACCAGCTAGTGATCTACCCTTAGAATCATAGGTATGTTCCGATAATTTTATGGACTGATCAATCGCCGCATTCTCTCTTACTGAGCCGGTATAAGGAAAAGAAGCTCCTGAAATTATAGCAGAGGGGTCATAATCATAATCCATTACTTCCTCAATAAGACCTTGAATTGCAAAAGAAGAAGTACGCAGAACCAATCGAGTGAACAATCCACTAAACTCATTGCTAGTTTCAATTAAGCCTCTCACTGCCGCGGGATCAAATCCTTTATCTCGCATCGCGTCAGCAAAAAGAATTGGAAATGAATTTGCTATTAACGGACCTTTTTTGATCTCTTCAATTGCAACCAGGGTGTAACTACTTTATAGTTGCATTTAAAAAGCTTTTGTTAATTACTTCGATCCCATATAAAAGATTTTCTCAATCGATACATCATCATTCTTATAGTTGCCCACACGCGGATGGGATGTACTAGCACCTTGTTCTTGCTTCATTCCTCGTGCTTGATCTGGCGGTGGAGTTATTGTTGCTCCTGTGTTGCCATCTCGAATTGGGGCATCCCCTCCTCGAGGAGCGCTGTTACCATAAAGTTGTTTTGTCTTCAGTGAATTTATTTCTTTCTCCAAAGCGGCAATTTTTTCACCAAATTCTTTGAATTTACCCACTACAAAGGTTGTGTTTTGTTGCAGGATGGCTTGGATCGAATCTTGTGACAAAGAAGATGTTTGTGCCGCCGGAGTTGACATCCCTGTAGATAATGACCCCGTCTCACCGACATTTTTACGGATGGACTGAAAGTGATCTTCAGAATCCTTGTGGCGGAAAATTTTCTCTGCTTGTGTAACCGCCTCTTCCCGATCAGCTGCCAATCCCTGCTTCAGGAGATCAAGTGCAAGTGAATTTATTTTTTGAATTCGTTCGACATCCATAGTACTAACCTCTTTTGTTCTTTTTTCCTTCGGTGATGACTTATGAAAGGAATAGCTTCGCTTGAGATCAAGAACTATTATAATATTTTCTATTCTCTAGAATTAAATCCCCTTTCTAAAGTCTAAAGCAAAACATATTCATTCATGATCCTGAGGATACATATCTAAATTTAATATATGATGCAAATAAGATTGAGGGGTTTCCATCAGTACATATTTTTCCATAACATACTGGCATGCTAAAGACGTGCGGGGTGCAGTGGTCGCATTACGTTGTGGTTGAGAAGTTCTTAAATTTACACAATAGGAATAATCGCTTCTTAAAGCATCCCGCTGGTTTGCGGCAATAACCAACGGTGGGCTGAATACGAACACTCCCAGAAACAATGCTATGCTCCCAAAGGCCACGCGATCAGATGAATCAAATCTGTGAGTAATGTCTGGATTATCGGATCTTTTAGTAGTTTTCCTCATATCCTTTTTACCTCTTTTCTTATCACTTAAATATCTTTCGTAGAAAGTACTTATCGAACAATAAGCCAATAAATAATCCTCATAACCATTTTTCTATTCTCTAGAATGATTTTAAACAATATCCTAATTCTGTGGCCTCAAAAGTGGTCATGACTCTGTATCGGGTATCATTTGGCTCTAACTCACAAATAACAAGAACCCCTTCTGTAGTTTGTGGAACAAGCAAGTCAACAAGCTCAGGTCTTTTTCTTTCGGTTTGTTGCGTATGTTCATATTCCTCTCTTCTCAACATCATCGGCTCTCGGTAAGCTTGTTCTGTCGGGAAAAAAATGACTTCTCCTAATCCTTGGAATGGAACGGNNATAACATCTCTCTAATAGCCGCGGCGGCATAAAAATCGTCAAAAGAAAAACTTCGTTGAAAGTTAGATTTTGCCGTACGAAATGAATTGCTCATTTACCCGCTGAGAAAGACTTCTCTTTTTAAAACTTATCAACACACTAAAGGAATCTTAAATGGGATCACTCCCTTCGTTCCTAGCATCACCAATACCAAAGCAATGATAATACCAAAAACCAAACCCGTCAAGAAGTACTTAAACTCAATTATTCCTAACTGCCCCTTTTTATTCATACTACAAAACAAATAATTAACCTATTTAAATGTTTCGTTTAGACTCTAATTACCATTTTTACTCCTACAATAAGATTATTTTTTCGAAACATTTATAAATAAAACGATTTATTTGTTTATAAAATTAACGTTCTTCAGCAGGAGGAAAAATCATGGTTCAACTCATCCGCAAGTCAATCAAAGAATGTCCGGAATGTGGAAGCAAAAACATTTATCGTAATACTGAGAAAGGAGAAACAACGTGCCGTGACTGCGGATTGGTCTTAGAAGATCGTATGGTTGACCTCTCTCAAGAGTGGCGTGATTTCTCTGATGATGGCAGCGAAAGCAAACGTCGTACCGGTGCTCCTACAAGCGAAACTCAATTTGATCAAGGATTAGGAACGGAAGTTGGAACGACCTCTGATTTCTACAAACTTGGTTCTGATCGTGAACGTGACAAGTTTTTCCGTCTCCGTAAGTGGAATATTCGTATTAGTACAGCAATCGAACGCAACTTAAAGGTTGCTCTCGCCGAACTGAAGCGGATTAGTTCTTTCCTTAAACTCCCGAAGTCGGTCGAAGAAGAAGCCGCTCGTATCTATCGTTTAACTGTTCAAAAAGGTCTTGTTCGCGGCCGTTCCATGGAATCAGTCGTTGCTGGTGCTTTGTATGCCGCCTGTCGGCGCCATGAAGTTCCTCGCACATTGGATGAAATGGGCGAAGCTTCGGGTATTGAGAAAAAAGAAATCGGTCGAACCTATCGTTTTGTTACCCGAGAATTAGGTATCAGTATTCGTCCTAGTAATCCCGCTGATTACATCCCTCGTTTTGCCTCTGCACTGAAACTCAGCCCCGAAATTCAGTCCAAGGCAGTCAAAATTCTTGAATCTGCTCGCGATATCGAACTTACCTCTGGTCGCGGTCCAACCGGTATTGCTGCGGCAGCATTGTACGTTGCCAGTCTTATTCACGGCGAAAAACGTACCCAAAGGGAAGTTGCCGATGTTGCGGGTGTTACGGAAGTCACTATCCGAAACCGCTATAAAGAATTGATTAAGAAATTAAAATTAACGAAAGATGTAGAGAAGAGTAAGAGAAAGTAAACTTTTTATCTTTCTATTTTTTTGTTTTCCTCATTATTTTCTTAGTTATTGTTCTCATCTATGAATTCCGCCGTAAAAGAAAATCTAACTCATGTTTGACATTTTCTCC
>DUGB01000063.1 GCA_013331555.1 Candidatus Woesearchaeota archaeon | reverse complement strand
GCAAACTGTCAAACTTGGGTTAAATCTAAATGTATTCTCTGTAAAACGATCACCCTTACTAGCACGAGGAAAAATAAATCCTTCATCTTCAAGCGTAAAACAGATAGCATAAAAGTGAGGATCGCTTTTTGTACTGTCGTCGTATCTCATCTTTTTCTCGAGATCTGCAACCCGTTCATCTAATTCTCCACATCTAATACATTGTAAATATTCTGCATACTTTTCTTGATTAAGTCCAGTATAATTTGCTCTGCTATGTTCCCGCGTAGTCTTAAACAAAGAAATAAGTGTGCGAACTGGCAAAGATCCTCGGTAAGCATGTTCTATCATTGACCTAAAACCTGAATGGGAAATATCAGAAGAGAGGCATGGATAACGATCATTATCGTGTTGGTACATACAAGGAGTCTCATATAAATTTTTTAATTCTGAACGTGTCAATCCAAAGATATGTTCAGGAAATTGTCTTTCTAAATCCTTCAAAGATACATCAATTGAATTAGAGCTTAAACGTGAGTGAAGCATAGGAGTAACAACAGATAAAATAAATTGTTCTCGTAAATCAAATTCTCCATCCCGTACATAATCAATGCAATGAAGAACCACTTCCGGAAGGTAATTTTTTCCTTCTGAAAATAAAATATCAAGAATGACTTGAGAAAGGCTTTTATCAGGAAAATTCCAATCTTCTCTTGAAGAGAAAGAGGAATGATCAGAAGATGCAACGAGAGGGAGTTCTGTTACTGCCTTGTCTGTTGCTGACCCGGGAAGAGAGATAATTTTTTTTTCTACTCTGTCTTGTAAATAGCAAATGACTTCTTCAACAGAGCGTGGTCTTTTTCGGGGATCGACATGGACAAGGCGTTGGAAAAGTGAATCGTCGTGCGCATCTTGAAGAGTATAACGTAATACCAACAATGGATTGATATCCAAGTCTAAAGGCATTAAATCAGAAGGATGTTTCCCTGATTCAAGTTCAGCCCATAATCCGCCAAGAGCATACAAATCAGATGCTACAGAATATTGTCCAACCCGTGCTTCAAGGAGAAGTATATCCCAAAGTGCCACAGGTCGTTGAAAAGAGGGAACGTAGCATGTTTTCTGCCGTTAAGAATCCCAAATCAACATGTTTCACATTCAAATCCCCATCAACCATCACATTATTCGACGAAAGATCACGATGAACACGGTTAAGATGATGCACGGCGTGAATTCCTTCAGAAATACCAATTAGAATACACCGGATTTCTTCAGGAGAATATTTATTGCCATGTTGAAGACGCTGGTCGAGGTCTTGACGTAAAGTAACACCATCAATGCGGTCAAGACAGATATAGTGAGTTAAATCTGGTTCATAATAACCACCATGAAAACGAGGAAATCGGCGATGACCGGAAAGACTTGCCCATGATTCAACTTCTCGGTGAGCCAACTCAAAATCTTTAATATCTCTATTGAACCCATTTCCCCATCTTCGAGGATCGAGAACTTTAAGCGCTAAATCAAGATCACGATTTTCTTTATCCTGCGCCCGAACAACATAGCCAGTACTTCCTTCTCCTATCTGTTCACCAAGTTCAAATCGGTCGCTAATATTGTTAATTGGTTGTAATATGCTACTCATAATAAAACAATAAGCCAAAATATTATAAAAGTTACTACCCTAAAGAGAGAATTATAAAAAAATAAAAAAAATAATTAATATCCACGGCAGTCGGTGCAATAATAACGATTGGCGTTTTCGACAACCATACGTTTACTGCAACTCTTGCAGCACCGCTGAATTTTAAACTTCTTTACTTCCTGAAAGACGTGCTGCTTCAATTCTATCACCTTCTTTTTTTTGAAGAATATGCGTCTGTTTTATAAAGAAGTGAGAAGAAGTATATAAGCTTTTCGCTACTCTTCGACGATAAAAGTTCTTAAAAGAGGAAAAACAGAAACAAAACACCAAACGCAACCATGGTCGACCAGATGATAATATTCCACTGAAAGATCTTAATCCCGTCAAAATTGCCAAAAGGGATAAGGTTGAATAAGCCTAACCACATGTTAATGCCGAAGCCCGTACCGAAGAGCAATGAAAATTGAGGAAAGGTGAATAAAAGTCCTAAGAAAATCATAGCGAGGACATAATTTGTTAATGGTCCTGCAAGACTAATAATCCCATTTTCTTTTCGGGTGATCATGCCAGCAATCATCACTGCACCAGGAGCGGCAAAAATGAATCCCGTGATGACTGCTAGCCCTACCGCAAGATAGATCATCGCGTCAAAGGCACGAAATTCGGCAGTACAACCATAGCGTTGAGCAACGAACTTATGTGCTAATTCATGAAAGAGAAAGCCAAATCCGGCGGTGACGAGAGCGATAGCGAAATAAAGTAAAAACTCAGTAGAGAAGAGTCTCATTAGAGAAAACCCGCCACGCATAAAGCTTAAGCCTGCATACACAAAAGCAAATGCAAAGGAGAGAGCAAGCCACGCTTTAGCAATATCACGCAGTTCCGTTGTCGAGGTCTTTATTTTTCCTACTGTAACGGTCTTAGACATCGTGTTCCTCCGTTGTGTCGAGTTTCTGCTCAAGAGCTTGCTTTAAACGCAGTGCTTCTTCTTCTACGCTAACGAGAACGGAAAGATCACCAAAGTTATCTTCGGCACAGGATTGACAATAGAAGTCAGCGGTGTCTTTAATCTTATAGACCGCATTCTCATCACAAATAATACACCTTTTTGCCATTATTCTCTCTGAAAGAGGGGTCTTTTAAAAAGATTTCTTTTGAGGAGAAAGAAAAAAGAAGAAATTAAAGTGAACGAGCATCGTTGAGGTATCTCTTTAATGTATAATAGTAAGGTTCGAGTTCTTTCTTACATAGTTCTAAAGAGAGAATGGAATATTTTTCATCTAACTTTTTCTCTGCTTGATCTAGACAGGCAGCAAAACTTAGATTTCTTCTGCCCAGAAGAGTGAGATAAGCAAAGAGTCCACGCGGATGAATAAAGCGATAACAATCGGCATTAGCACAAATCTCTGCTTCGATACAGTGAAAAGGAACGTCTTTATGATGAGCTTCGATACAATTAAGGATCTTTTCTTTTGATGTTTTAGGAAGATCATAAGAACAGAGAAATTCTCGGGCAGCATCAACACTCATAGCAACATGTTGAGGGACATTACTCTGCTGAGAGGCTTGACCAAGTTTTAAATCTATGAGAACAATTCCAACGGATACGATGAGATTATCAGCGCCAAGTTTTGTTGCTAATTCAATTGCTTTCTGAGCAGAAATTTCAAAGTGAATTGGATCTGGTAATCCAAATTTGTTAATTTCGGCGAGAGCAAGAGTTCTGGCATCAGCAATAATATCCATTGTATTAACATAAAGTGTCTTTTTTATATAAATTTCTCAGTTGTTCACAACAACTTCTTCTTTATCTCTTCTACTTCACTTTCCGTGACAGCACTGCCGTTATATTTCGCCGCCCAGAGTACAGAATCGAGAAGAATTTCTTTTCCGCCTTTTCGTGGGGGAACGTAGTCTTTGAGAAAGCCGAGAGTGTAAGCAGTGGCAATGAGTTCTATGGAACGAATAATGGGAACACCTTTCGTTTGGGAAGCAAAGCTATTCAAGTTTTCTCTGTTGATGCTGATCTCAGCATTAAATCGGTGGCCGAGAAGGTGCTGCATGGCGTCTTTGTTCTCAATAAAGAGACGAAGTGTACGTTCATCCATGACCACCGCGGAAGCATTACTCTCCAATGCGCTCGCGAGGGATTCCATTTCTCCTTCTTGGATAATATCCAAAGACTTTCCTTTAATCGAGAAAGTGTTATTGGCAAGAGAAATTAATTGGTCTACTTTTTTTTGCGGAACGTCTTCATAAATAACCAGCGTCTCATCTTTAATCATCTTCAAAACCTGTAACGCTTCAAATTTAAATCGCTTAACCAGAAGCGGCCGTTCGACAAGTTCATAATACACGGCAGGAGTAATATAAAATTCACCACCAAATTTTTTCTTAAGGAGAGGAAGGATCCAACTGAGACGAGAAATGACTAATGTAATTACGGGGCCGGCGTCAAAGAAAAGTGCTTTGGTCATGGTTTGACCCCAAAAATTTTAAGTGTGATATTGAGACGAGTGGAAGCGGGAACACCTTTCTCGTCATGTTCCAATGCTGTTGTTTTCGAAGCATAGGACTGCAGATCCCAGTTGGATAATCCCATCAGGCCGGCGGCTTGACCGATAGAAAGGCCTTTCGATAGAAGAACAGTCCCTTTCTTGATTCGAGCAGCGTCCATCACTGTTTGTAAATGTTCACGAGTCTGGGTGTTAGATTTTTCAACTGCGCTAAATAATGCTTTAATGCTACGATTGTAATTTCCAAGATTATGTTGTTCTAACGCCCGCTGAGTTGCACGCAAAAGACGAATTACTGTTTGATACTCTGTATCGTTCAATGTACGAACAACTTTGTACAGAGAGTAAAGGAAAACAGTGATGGTAATGATATCTGCGTCTTTATAGACAGCGACATCTTCAATGGCATGGTTGCTAAGCGTTTCTAACTGAGTGAAATCTGTTTCATTACGAACTTCAATAATTTTAATGCACTCACGAACATCGTAAAGAACTTCTTTTTCTATCTCCTCCCTCATTGATAAGAGGAAGAATTATACTTTTATTAAGGTTTGGGTTAGGTTTTTAAATGGGAGAGGATTGGGAGAAAATATTGGGCCTGTAGCGTAATCCGGTAGCGCATTCCCATGGCATGGGAGGAGTTCGGGTTCAAAAGCCCAAGTACGCTGGGCGAACGTTGTCAAGTGGTGTTTAAGACACCACGAGCAGCCTCGAAGTGTTTTGGCTTGAAAGTCCCGACAGGTCCATTTTTTATATTCCTAAGAATTCTGCAAGGGGACGACCGTCTTGCGGCATGAAGATTGTCGCCCGGCGATCACAGTAACGAGGATCAAGAGAGCGACATACGGCAATAAGATCATATTTTTTTCCATCTGCTCGAAGAGCGTCTCCAACACGAAGATCGTCAGGAGTGTCACCAAAATGGCAAATCCGTTGAATGTCACCTTCAGCGGCATGTCGAAGAATCGTATTACCTTTGTTATCTGTTTGAGAATAACCACGAACAAAGCCAAGATCTGATGTTACTGGAGCAACGACAGCATGAATGTTCCGCGAGACAACAATACCTTGGCTAGCACCTAAATGACGCATAACGTCATCCATGCGAGGAAAATAGGGCTGCTGAGCAGCACTGAGAACTTGCTCTTGTTCTCCAGCGGATAACAAGTGATATACAGAATTGACCCATTTTTCAAAAGAACTTGGCTGAGCAAGAACAACAGCATCAGAAAATGCGGAGTGAGGAGATTGAGTCCATTGATAAAGTACATGAGCCATTGTTCGGAAAACCCAATACATATTACGAAGAGCATGACGAGGATGTTTCATCCCTTCAAGAGCCATGCGGAGAGCAACAGATGATTTCAGCGTGCCATCTAAGTCCGTAGATATGAGTCCTTCGACATGATACCTTTCAAGCCGTTCTCGTACTTCGGAAGGATCATAAATAGAGATGATTGATCCATGAGATCCAGTGTGAACTGTTTTAAGATCAGTCTGTCTCCAATATTGATTCGGCATTTTGAGGCTCACGGTGACGTTATTTTATTTATAAAATATGGCTTCTTTTTTTCACTCGGCCAACCGATTCTTTTTTAAACTTGGCAATTTTTTGGATAATATGATTGAAAAATGTCCGGAATGTACTATCCTCCTCCATGATGGGCAGCATAAGTTTGCGGATGGGATGTTTCGGGTACAATATTGTAAGAACTGTGGGTTTCGAAAAGAGACGGCGTTGAAAGAAGAGTGAAGTTACTACAAAGTGACGAAATGTTTATAAAGAGTTCTGATTTCTGGAGTGTTATGACAAAATATGATGATCAGGCACGAACATATAGTATTGCTATTGTTGGTGCTGGAGTGTTAGCTGCGGGCTTAACATTTGCTTATTTTGCATTAGATGGAGTTGGTATGACAGAAAGAGTGATGGAACGATTTGGTTTGTCACAGTCAATTGATTGAAGGGTAGAAAAACCTAATTGGAATGAACCAACATCAGAAAGTGGAAAAGGCTTATGCCATCTTGGGGAAAGACGAGATGAAAATGGTTACTGTGTTAGACTAGACGAATAATTCTTTGTCTAAAATCCCATCCCTTGCGGTAACTTCCCGCCCATCTTTTTCATCATTTTCTGAATGTCTTTTTCGTTCTTGAACAATTTGACCATTTTCTTACTTTGACGATACTGTTTAAGAAGTTCACGAACAACGCCAATACTTACTCCAGAACCAGCGGCAATACGATCAATGCGCTCGGCGTTCATGACGTCTGGTTCTTCTAATTCTTCTTTGGTCATGGAATCCATCGCATGGCGCCAGAGTTCGAGTTTCTCTTCTTGAACTTCCAGCATCTCTTTCGGAAGTTGTAATGAACCCATGCCAGGGATCATTTCCATGATTTTGCCAAACGATCCCATTTTTTTTAATGACTGCATTTGCTGGTACAAATCAATAAGTGTAAATTCGCCTTTGAGAAATTTTTTCTGTAAATCCTGAGCATCTTGTTCTGTAATGACTTCTTTTGCTTTTTCTAAAAGCGATTCTAAATCTCCCATGCCGATCAAACGTCCCACAAAACGCTGTGGGTGGAAGATTTCAAGATCATCTATTTTTTCTCCTACACCAATGAATGCGATGGGAGCTTTTGTGATGGCACAAGCGGAAAGAGCGCCACCGCCTTTAGCAGTGCTTTCTAATTTTGTGACAATAACACCAGTTATGTTACAAGTATCATGAAAAGCCTGAGCCTGCTTTTGAGCAGCTTGACCAATGTCAGCAGCGACGACTAAAAGACGCTCATCGGCTTGAACAGCAGTATTCAGCTGATTAAGCTCTTGAATCAATTCATCAGAAAGAGCATCACGGCCAGCGGTGTCAACAATGACCACATCATAGTCGGAAAGTTTCTTTTGGAATGCAAGGTATATGGAAACGGGATCTTTTTCTTTACGAATGCCGAAGAAATCAACACCGACATCTTTAGCCAGTGTTTCTAACTGATCATACGCAGCAGGACGCCACGTATCTGTCTGTATAACAGCAACTTTATGGCCACGTTTTTTGTAGAATTTGGCCAGTTTTCCAGCGGTGGTTGTTTTTCCACTTCCGAACAATCCGACAAGCATAATCTGGGTTGGCTTTTTGGCAATCTTGAGATCATATGCTTCCTTGCCGAGAAAATTGGTGAGTTCTTCATAGACAATTGTAACAAGATGTTCTCGTTTTGTGATTCCTGGAGGTGTTTGTTCTTTAGCACGATCTTTGATCTTAGAAGTGAGATCGAAAACAAGTTGGACGTTAGTGTCAGATTGTAGGAGTGCACGTTGGATGTCTTTGATAAGCTCGTTAATCAGTTTTTCATCAATGAAAATAGCTTTAGTGATTTTGTTCAGGGTGTTCTTCAAAGAGTCACCAAGCTTTTCGAGGACCATGAGAATTAGAACAAAAGATGTTATTTAAATGTTGAGGTTGTTTTGAAGTTGTATGCTTTTTCATAAAACCACACTGGACACACTGGTCAACTACGAATAGAGTTAATATACTAATCATTGAAATTATAGTTAGTGACAATAGTAAAACATGCTATCAAGAAATGGGAAGTGTCCATCATTCAGTTTGAATCCAATGATGGAACTACATATAAAGTAACGAGAAGGATTCCCGAGCTGAATGTTTCTGAAACAAAATTCTTTAATTCAAAAGAAGAAGCCATTAGCCAATTTCAGGGATGGTTACACTGAGAAAATTTTTGCATTCTTGTGANNCACAAAAATTCGCCGAAGTCACTGTTCTAGATTTACACATTAGGGTGTGGCTTGATTTAGAGAGTTTATTCTACGGGCGAATTTTTCATGAAGATAAGATTTCTTGATAGCCATCAATCTTATTCTGAAGTTCAGCAACTAATTTTTGATTATTAAAGTTATAGATATCGGGGATATCAAGACAAAGAATACGTTTTTGAAGATATTGCTTTGGGAATCTTTTTGCCAGCTCACTACGTTGTTCCTCTTCCATAACGATGACTGTATCTGCCCAAGAGATCTCATCTGCAGTGACTGGTTTTTGATTATAAAGCCCGGCAGAGCGAGTATTAAATTGAGAAGAAAAGAGATGCTCTGCTGTTTTACTTCTATTCTTATTTTGA
>DUGB01000024.1 GCA_013331555.1 Candidatus Woesearchaeota archaeon | reverse complement strand
CTTCATTCATCAGCATTGCTTGGTAGAACACAAATAGGGTATTCTCTTTATTTGCGTTAGAGAATTTACCCGCAGCCATAATTTTTCGGCTGCGATCATCGATGAACGCAATGTACTGTTTACCGTTGTATTCAGTCCAATCACAATGCCACATATAGTTTGAAATAGGCCATTGATAACGCACATATTTTCGCTGTCCTCTGCGTTTTTCACATGGTTCTGTTAATCCCTCTTCATTGAGAATTCTCTCAATAAGGTGCTGTGAAACAGAGAATCCTTCTTGTTTCATCACAAAATGTATCTTCTCGCTTCCGTAATCCGATTCTTTCCTAATCTCAATTACTTTCTTCACAAAGTGAGGATTAACTTTAAACTTTGGTCTCCCTGAAGCTAGAGCTTTGTAGGCTAATTCGCCTAAATTTTGGTATTTAGCCACCAGTTTATAGACCATGCGCCTACTTATTTTCTGTATTCTGGCTATAGAAGTAGGGCTTCTCCCTGTTCGATATTGTTGTATAATCCACTTTCTTTTTTTTCATTTAATGTTTGCATAGAGTCTCACCTAAAAGTGAGCTCTATGGCTCATCTATAAAGAAAGTGTGAACTGATTATCAAATTGAACAGTAATAGAAACTTATCGTAAAGCAAACTTAACTTCTCGTGATCCACTGTGGGTATGAGCACCAGAAACATGTCGCGTATGTCGCCGTAGAGCATATAATTCACTCATAAACTCATGTTGTTCGGCTTCACTCTCGAATCCTTGGTAGCGGGTTGTAACATCAATACCAAGTTCATTAGCAATAATCGCATTTGCCCATAATTCCGCCAAGCGTAGAACAGTTGTAAACGACCGCAGAGAGGCAAATTGCTGATCTCCTTCAAAAAACGGCCTGCTATTCGTTGAGACAAGTTCCATCGCTGGAAGTTCATAAAACATTTTACGCTGAATCGCAACGTGATCTTTACCGCCAAGCCAAGGATGTGTAAAATAAACAAATCTTTCCAAAGGTGTCCCATAGCAACGCTGCGTGTCAATACTCAAATTCCCTGCCTGAGACCATTGTACAGCTTTAATCATCGTTCCAGCCGTATCAAGCCCATCATCTGCAAAAAGTTCAACTCGACCATCAAGAGTATCTAAATTATCAGAAACTCTCACCACTTTAACTTCAACACTACGAGGATCATTCTTTGCCGTTCTTGCTTTATCACAATACATCCGCGCAAGGTTAGACAAAAATAAAGAATCACCTAAGCAATCTATGAATGTGGTGTTACCCCTATCCATTGCTTTAACAACAAGCTTAGCGCCGCCATTATCTAAATATCCTCTCTGTGCCAGTAAACTGTGATGAAGAATATAATCTGCAAGCAGAGCATGGGGACTTATTGATTTTAATCTTCTTTTTCCCAATGATTGCAATTCAAGATTATTGGGATCAAAATGCTTTCCTGAAACCAACTTAGAACTTGCAAGCAATTGTCCATCATTCAATAACAAATCCGACCGATGAGTTTTAGCATCATCATATTCGATTGCATAGAACGCTGCCAAACGGGGAGAATGAACATGAGTAGTTATAACTTCATCAATTCCAAAAGAAGAAAAAAGACGAGCGTGCAATCGGGCAGTATTGGATTCTCCTTTTGCTTTTTCATCCTCACTACCATCCCTATCTTGTCGAGAGTGAGGAAGATCAGTAGCAAGCAATACCACTTTCTCTGCCCCCGCATTTTTAGCAGCATCGGCATTCATCCCAGCTCGATAGACGAGCCCTTCAGGATTGAGATGAGGATCTGGAACTAGGAAAATATAAACCGATTTTCCAGCAAGACAATGACCATTACGGACATTAAATTGAGGACAAAATTCACCTGCGGAGAATACTTTTGGGTTCATTTCCTCAACAGCGAGATCAAGATTTCGTCTTCCAAGGACACGCTCAGCAATTTTCGTTGCCAACTCATAAGGTGCCTGAGCTTCTGCCGCATCTGAAACTATTCCAAAAGCAATATTATTGACAACATCATTGACAGTACTCCCAGATTCGTATCTCATCATACTCAAAAAGAGAGGATAGCTTAAATGGTTTTCTTCTGTAGATACCAATAATCTTATTCTCAACTAGAAAATGAGGAAAGAAAACCTTATAAAAACACCCTAAATTAATAGGGATATGAACGAAGACCAAGTTAAAGAGAAGTACATGCAGTTTAAAATGATTCAAGAGCATATCGAACAGATGAGTGAGCACCTCCAAGCATTGAACCAGCAAAACGAAGACATAGAAATATCAATAAATGCCTTGCACGAAATGACGACTACTGAACTCAACACCGATTTGCTCACCCCCATCGCCGATGGTATTTTTATTAGCAGTAAGCTAACCAACAACAAAACAGTCATTGTTAATGTCGGATCAAATGTAACGGTAGAAAAAACAATCCCTGAAGCAATTAAACTTCTCCAAAAACAACAAAAAGAAACCGTAACTAAAGTTCAAGAAGTGGAAGAATTAGTAGAACAATTCAATCAGCAAGCAATGAGAATTTACAACGATGTTGAAAAAGCACAGCAAAAGAGTGAAGAATAAACCATGTTTGGCAAACTCAAAGAAAAGTTAAATGGAGCATTATCCATTTTTTCTAAACGTACGGAAGAAGAAGCAATAGAATTGCCAGCAGAAAAGAAAGAAAAAATAATTTTAGAACAGCAAAATGAAAAAATCATTGTTGAGCAGAAAAAAGATATTCAAAAACATACGCCGACAAAACAGAAAGAAACTCTTCCCAAAGAGAAAAAGAAGGAAGAAAAAAAAGAAACTTCTAAAAAAGTCGAACTAAAAAAAGAAGAAAAGTTAGTACCAGCAGAAGCAGTAGAAAAGATTGACCAAAACATTATCAAAATAACGTATTTTGTTCATGGAACAACAACCGATAATGAACAAGGAAAATGTACTGGCTGGGCGCCCGGAGAATTATCAGAACTTGGTAAAAAGCAATCAAAAGAACTGTGGAGCAAAATACAACCACAGCATTTCGACGTTGTTATCTGCTCTGACCTTAAAAGAGCTGTTGATTCTGCAAACCTAACTTTCAAAGGAAAAGTCGAGATCATTCAAGATCAACGTTTGCGAGAATGTAATTATGGTGATTTCAACCAAAAAGAAGAAGTTAAAGTAGATTATCTAAAACACATTGAAAAACCATTCCAAAATGGAGAGAGTCTGCAAGATGTCGAAAGACGTCTTGGCGAATTCCTAAATCATCTGTATGAATCCTACAAAGGAAAACACGTCGCCATTGTCGCTCATCGCGCGCCACAGCTCGCATTAGAAGTTATCTTAAATCACAAATCATGGACACAAGCACTAGCCGACGATTGGAGAAACACCAAAGCCTGGCAGCCTGGTTGGATATATATTCTCAAATCAAAAATTAAACTCAAACCGTTGCCACAAGAACAGCCAACCGAAAAAAAATCATTTTTCGGCAAAATTAGAGAAACATTCACTAAAAAAGAAGAGCCAAAAGAAGAACCAATAAAAGAAGTAAAACCACTAGCAAAAGAAACCGAAGAGAAAGAAGGAGGCTTTTTCTCCAAAGTTAAACAATCAATTACCACAAGATCCATTTCCACTGAAAAATTTGAAGAACTCTTCTGGGATCTAGAACTAGCCCTTCTCGAAAACAATGTCTCGGTAGAAGTGATAGAAAAAATTAAAGAAGACTTAAAAAAAGAATTAGTTGACAAACCACTGCCTTGGGATCTTGCTGCCAAGATTGAACTTACCCTCAAAACAACATTAGAGAACATTCTCTCCCAGCAGCCAATAAATCTTCTTGAAGAAATAAAAAAAAAACAGAAGAAACCATACATTATTGCTTTCTATGGGATCAATGGAGCAGGAAAAACAACCAGTATTGCTAAACTTGCCCATTATCTTCAACAACAAAAATTATCCATTGTCTTCGCCGCGTGTGATACTTTTCGAGCAGCAGCCATTCAACAATTAGAAGAACATGCCAATAATCTTAACATTAAAATAATTAAGCACGATTATGGATCAGATGCTGCCGCTGTTGCTTTTGATGCGATTAAATTTGCAGAAAAAAATCAGAATGACGTCGTACTTATTGACACCGCCGGGAGATTGCACAGCAATACAAATTTAATGGCCGAGTTAAAAAAGTTAATTACAAAGAACAAACCCGACTTGAATATCTTTGTCGGAGAAAGTATTACTGGAAATGACTGCATCGAACAAGCACGCAGTTTCAATGATCTTGTTCCTTTGGATGGTGTTATCTTAACCAAAGCAGATGTCGATGAAAAAGGCGGAGCGCCGTTATCAATATCGTATACAATCAAAAAGCCAATTTTGTTCCTCGGCACGGGACAAAAATATAGTGATTTAGAACCATTTGATGCGAACGTTATTCTAAAGCAGCTTGGCTTTTAGAGAGGTTTGAAAAATAGTGATTTTGACACAATTAAAATTCAATCAATAGAAAAATCACGACTATTTCAAACTCTCTTTAGAACTTTGCANNAGAACTGAACATTAACCAATGTTTATCATACAAAACATCTAATTGAGACATTAAATTATCACGGGTTGCATATGGAATTCGTTCGTCATACACTGAATGCAATAGCATTTCCACTTCAATTTCTCGTGGCAATAATTCATCACCTTCCAGAAACTCATCCAACGTATGACAAACCGTCCGCACTAATGCCATCAGACGAGAATGTCCTACAATACGAAAGAAAGAATACTCACTCATGGTAAGCAGAAGTGCAAAAAAGAATATATTGATTATGAGAGTGGAATAGTTATAATTCACCGCAAAATCTTTATAAACAATCCGTCGCCAAAATGGATGATGACCTCATTTTACATTTCCACTGCCGGCTGTGCCGCAAACATGGCCGATTCCGAACAGATGGCCGGATTACTAAAACAAGCAAAATTCGAGCCGGTAGAAACCATCGATATCGCGGACATTGTCATCTTTAATACCTGTACTGTAAAGTCGCCGAGTGAAACAGCATTTTTTAGCCAACTTGATGATTTCAAAAAACAACATCCGTACAAAATTGCCATCATCTCAGGATGCATCCCTCAAGCAGACCCGCAAAAGTTAAAAGACTACTCGCTTGTCGGCACGAAACAAATCCATAACATCGTTCAAGTTGTGGAAGAAGCTCTTCATAACAATGTCCTTCAACTTCTTAACAATGATGAAATGCCCCCTTTAACCTTGCCTCGAGTCCGCAAGAATCCCATCGTTGAAATTCTCCCCATTAACCGTGGTTGTCTTGGTGCATGCACATTCTGCAAAACAAAGAAAGCGCGCGGAATACTCGTATCGTATCCCATAGCTGAAATTATACAAGAAACAAAAAATGCGTTAACTGATGGAGTCAAAGAAATCTGGCTGACCTCGCAGGATACTTTTTGTTATGGTTTTGATATTAGCACTGATCTCCCGACACTTTTGACAGAATTAACAAATCTACCCGGCGAGTTCAAGATCCGCATAGGTATGGGCAATCCAGACCACCTTCCAAAAATAGGGACACGTTTAATTGAAATTCTAAAACATCCCAAAATTTTCAAATTTATTCATCTCCCTGCTCAAGCAGGACATAATGAAACACTCAAGCAAATGAAAAGACGGTATACTGTTGAAGAATTTGAACAAGCAGTCCGTGATTTCCGCAAGGAAATCCCTGAAATCAATATTATGACTGATATTATCGTCGGCTTTCCCACTGAAACAGAAGATCATTATTGGGGAACTTTAGAATTAGTCCGTAAAACGACGCCCGATTCCATTAACATCTCCCGCTTCTGGCCGCAGCCAAAAACACCTGCAGCCGAGATGAAACAACTTCCTGGCGAGGTGATTAAACATCGATCAACTGTATTAACAGACATTTTTCATAACATCTCCAGAATTCAAAACGAACGCTGGCAGGGATGGGAAGGACCAATTTTGATCGATGAGAAAGGCGCCGACGGTCAATGGATTGGTCGCAATTATACCTATAAGCAAGTCATCGTTGAAGGAAACTACAAACTCGGCGATGAGTTAATCGTCAAGATTGTACGGACAGCAACATTTGATTTGCATGGCACTGTCGTGAAGAAGAATTAATTTTTAAAAAATATACTTATGGAAGTGTTTTTATAGTTTAGAGTTAACCAGCAATCAAATGGAATCTATTAACATTTTAGGTTATATTGCAGGAATACTTGTTGTTATACGAAATAAATTTTTGGGCTTGGGCAGAGATACATGGAATTTATTATGTGGTTGTTTCTGAGATATAACGATTAATTAAATGAATTATTTGTAAGAGATAAGACTGTTGAGCACTATCTTTTTTTGTTCTAGAAAGTTCTCTTTCTGCACCTCGTTTATATTGCTCCAATCCTACTTGAGAGTATAATTTGGTTTGGTTTCGCCAATCTGAATCAGCAACCAAACGCCTAATCTTTTCATGTGGGGTTAACTGAAGAACCTGCCTATTGTAATCAAAATTCATTCTATCTAAAAGATCGATATCTTGAATGGTAATTATCTCATCCCAAGATAAAATTCCTATAAAACTCATATTCCAATCTCTTGTTTTATCTTGCATATATTCTTTCCATTCTGCTGGAACATACACTTCATCTAGTTTCTGCCAGTCTAATTCTAATCCTAAATCATCTCTTCCATTAGGTACTTGTGGGTGTGTAAATGGACGCAATCCTAAATTAACTACTCTTCGTGATCTTTCTTGGTCGTTTCTTGCACTAGCTAACAATTTAGTTATTTCGAACTCTATCCTATAGTTTACAGGACGACCTATGTAACCGTGAAAACCAAATTCACGTAATTCAGTATCTCTAATTTGATCTAAATTCATCATGAGTATAGAATCTCTGTAGAGTTTATAAACATTTATAATGGTAATTACTATTGAATTAATAAAATAATCGCCAAGGTCCTTAACGAAAAAAAGCCCTCGCCCAAAAATTTACTCTCCTCACTCCTTCGGAGTTCGTCGGGACATTACATTTTTTCTCTTCGAGAAAACCTCGTTGAACAGCGATCGCGTTGTTATACGAAATCGTCCTCCGTGCATTCTTTAAGAAACTTTATTAAAGTTATAGGAATTCAATAATCATTATGGAAGAACATTTGAAAAAAAGACCTCAAAAAAATGTTTTCCCAAAAGTGAAAATTGATTCTCTTAGAACCCAACTTTGACAGATAAAT
>DUGB01000121.1 GCA_013331555.1 Candidatus Woesearchaeota archaeon | reverse complement strand
CGCGATTCTTCCCGCGTGGTCGTCCTTTCCCATCGGGACGGATAGTAATCTTGGGAAGCAATGGTTCGAGGATCATCCATTGCGCATCTTGAAGTTCTGAGCGTCGTGCCTTGAGGCAATAGTACATCAACAAACCGCTAGGTACAAGTCCCTTATGAGTTCTTGAGACCGGTTCTAATGAAAATGAGCTTATCTGTGCAATGAGTTACTTTGTTGAAGTGGTAATTAAATGATGTAATTCTGGAGAGTAACGCAATGAAATCACGTAGAAAGTATGTTGATATTATCGTATTTGGAGGTAATAGGCAAAAGGAAGATGGGCCCCTAATTACTTTTTGTCTTGAAGCAAAAAAGCTTGGGTATAGTCTTTTCGTTTTTACAGATCCGTTACATTCTGCTTTACCTGCAAAAGATGGTGACTTTTGCTATTTACTTAATAAACATAACATTCACCATAAAGTTACTGCTTCTCTTAATTACGATCACATAAAAAGATTTGTTGGACCAACGACCCTGGGGATTTCCATAAACTCATGTTGGATTTTTAAAGATGATATTATAACATTGTTTGGTGAGAGGTTAATTAATTACCATGGCGCGAAACTACCAGAAGAAAGGGGTGCTGCAGCGTATTCATGGAAGATAATGAGGGGGGAAAGAATGGGACAATTAACACTTCATCAAATAGTAAGAAAGATTGACAGTGGACAGGTTTGTAAAAAGATGAACATTGATTTTCCAGATAAAGTTAAATGTCCATCTGATTTTTATGTGTATATGGAAAAAAAGGAAAGAATGTTTTTCAGAAGGTTTTTACAAAGATACAGAGAAAACAATGTACTTGACTTTAACCCATTGGCTTTTTCAAAATCATATTATTGGCCTCCCTTGCATACATTAACTCATGGATGGATTGATTGGTCATGGAATGATGAACAGGTATGTGACTTTATTAATGCTTTTTCAAGTCCATTTCAAGGCGCATCAACATATTTAAAAGGTGAAAGAGTATTTCTTAGAGGATCTTCTCTATCTTCATCAGACTTACATTTTCATCCTTTTCAAAGTGGTATAATTGTTCGGATTCTTAATGATGATATTTTTGTCGTAGCGTCTAATGGACTTATTCAAATCCATGAACTAAAAAATGAAAATGGAAATTCGATAATTACTAAAGTTAGAGAAGGAGATAGATTCTATACTCCTTATGATGAACTTAACTCCGCTAGATGTTCTAAAGTAATTAGAAAACCAACAGGATATATTATCAGAAATTATGAGGAACCATAATCGAAGATAATGAATCACATTGTAAAAGAGAGGGCACCTACCGAATCTAGTTTATCCTGGGTCCTGAGTGAAAAATGTTAAGACTTAAGCTTGGACATTTCTTGAGGGCAAACTCCACAGCGTCTCTGAGACACGAAGCTGTGTTGGCAATTTAAGCACAGGCCGATTTCCCGAATGTACAAGTTCTCCTGGAATCAGCAAAAATCGTGCGCACTGTGAGTTGAACGTCATCGGTTGAAATTCTTGAGGCAGGCATAGGCCCTTGAACCAGTTCACAATATTGTACGAAAACAGCAGAATGTGAAAATACGATTCATTGCCTGCAATGTGTTTTTTGGAATTTGCACTAATGGGTGATCGTTCTTGAGTTCTTTGATAATCAGTTGCACACCAGCGCGACCGTTGTAGATACGCCGGACGTTGATCGGCTTCAACTCCATGTTGGTGACGATGACTTGGTAAGAATATTTGCCGATAGAAAAGAGTGAGATTTGTTCCGTTGGTCCCTCCGGCATCGGTCTTCAAATAAGGACAAAGCGGTGCCGCTTTTTCCAGTTGGTGGGTTGATAGATGAATTCTGCTGTCTCGATGCCGTGTGCTGGGCTGTGATACCGGAGCGAGGGGAGTCTTCGTTTGATCGGAGTGGTGAGTGTGCCCGCGATGGTAAACAGGCGTGAGGGGTCTTCTTATCAAAAGCAGTTGGTATTGAATTTTATTTTTAAATCAAAAAACTCTCAGAAGTGAAAGCAAAATATAGATTATTGTTAGTTAATAACCCTCTAACTTCATTATTTATGGCTGCCTGGTTTAGAGAAAATTGCCAGCATGATAAAGAGGGATGGCGATCAATTGCCGTGTATTGTTCCATAGATTTCGATGACTCTTATTCTTCGGATATTGAGAACAAGAAATCAATCTATATGAAGGCCTGTTGCGCGCCGTTGGAAGCCGTAGTGGACGAGTGGGTGGTTTGTATGCCTACCAGATATATTTCGTTCGGAGGCTCTCTCAGGAAGCCCTATGAAATGATGAAAGAACGAACCAGGAGAAGAAACGAGCTGGCCTTCATTAGGGACACATTATCTGAAAATCATATTTCTTTGAAGGATGTGCGAGAAATATGGTGTGGGAACGGCAGCTTTGATCCCCACTTCTTCTACCTTTGTGCCGATGCTGCAGGTTTTCAATTTGAACATGGTTTGTCTGAAGTAAGAAATGAACTGAGTTCTCAAGCCCGGAGCCGGCACGCGGAAGGATCCGGGCATTTGAATGGACATTATTTCGAATCAATCAAACAGCCGAGGAAGTGGCTCATAAGGCGGATTTACAAACGTTGGTTGTACTTTACACAGGACATTGTGAAAAGAAGTGCGTACGTATCTCTCCTGGGTGATGAAATCAAAAGCGCTAAACCTGAAACTTCCGATGTTATGACCATACAAGTACAGGAAGTGATATCGACAATACAGTCCGTCATGAAATCTGATCCCTCCTTTTCGTTGCTTACTCAATTAGAGGGTAATACCGCCGTCATTATGTTGATGCATCTCAGGTCAAAACCCTGGGGCAAAAAGGAAGCAGATGAACTCTTAGGTTACTTTGATCAATTTGAGAGTTATGTATGTGATGATCTGCGGGAGACTTTTCAGAAATATCGGATACAGAACATCGTATTCAAGAGCCGCTTCTTTCATGAAGAGTATAGTGAGGAGGGATTCTCCCGCTTCAACAGACTGTCAAGAATGTACAATTTGATTTTTCTATCGACACATTCGAAGGCCAACTACCCGGTGGAGTTTTATGTTCCGATACTCAAGCCAACCCTGTTGATTGGTCTTCTCTCTTCAGGGCTCTTCAATTCAAAGAAACTCTTTCCCGGTATGAACACATTTACGTATGATGCGTGGTACAATCACTTCACGCTGGAGCACCTCCAAGGTGTACATCCGGAACTGGGCCCCCTGAGAGAATTGTTCTTCAATACTCATGGCCAAGCATTCAAAAAGGTATTGCCCCAGACCATTGNNAAATTCAAAAACATTCATAAAGGTCAGCGTTGTTTTATCTTAGGGAGCGGGCCCTCCATTGTGAACCAGGACTTGAAAAAGCTGCAGGGCGAAATTGTAATTACACAAAACAATTTTCATGTGCACCAAGACATAAGCATTATCAATCCCAGGTATCACTGTGTCGTACCCTTCTTTCACTCGGCGGAATTTACCGGCGACTGGATCAATTGGTTCCGTTCGATGGAAGAGAGATTGCCGCGTGATTGTCAAATGTTTTTTCATCTTAATACCAGAGAGATCTTGGAAGAAAACAATTTCTTTAGAGACAGAATAAATTATCTAGAGGTCGGGATCAATCCGATGACACTTGAGCGGGCGCAAGTGGATTTGACTAAGAAAATCATGTCTGTGCCGACCGCCCTGGTTCAGTGTCTTACTGTTGCCCTTTATATGGGTTTTGGGAAGATATATTTATTGGGATGTGATATGGACCAAATATGTAATTTGAATAAGCGTGAAAACCTAAGATTCTATGGAGATTCTTATATTACGAATAATGACTATGAACTTAAAAATGATGATGAACATTTAGCAACTGGAACTATCTGGTATCACTTCTGGACGATGTGGGTTGAATTCATTCTTTTACGTAAGGAGGCGGAATTGAACAAATCCGAGATCATTAATCTCACAGATGGAGGTATATTGAATTGTTACAAACGGCAATCATATGATGAAATTGTTCCTTGATATGTTGGCGAAAGGATTTGTCTATGCTCTCATGGAAGAATACAGTAGTGTCCGTCTCCGATCGAAGTTACTTTCGTCCAGTCGACAAGAGAGACAGAACATGCGGCGATCAGGCGATTCGTCTCTCAAGCCTCTATTCAGCTCAATAGTATCCAGAACAGCTTCGGCGAATCAAGTACTACGATCAGGAGACGCATCGATCACTCGTCTTTCTCACCAACAATTTTCTTCTGCCCTCGCCGACCATTGCACAACTCTACAAGTGTCGTTGGCAAATCGAACTGTCCTTCAAATGGATCAAACAGCATCTACGCATCAAAACATTCTACGGCACCTCCGAGAACGCTGTGCGCACGCAAAGATGGATCTCTGTCTGCGTCTTGGCGGCTATTCTCAAGAAACGATTCAAGCTCGAACATCGTCTCTGCACAATCATACAGATTCTGAGCGTTTCCCTGTTCGAGAAAATTTCAATAGATCAAGCACTTGCGAATATCGCGCAGCAAAACTGGATGTCCTATCCCACTAATCAACACCACCTCATTGACTTATCGTTGGACACTACTGATGCAATTCATAGATAAGATAAGAAACTATTTGAGGCTTGTAAGAAAGATTAAAACATTAGATTGTACATACGAAAGAAATCAGCTCTTGTTTGGACGAATTTTATCAGATCATATTACCCGACACAATTCAATTAATGAGAATGAGTTTTGTATATTTTCCCAATTTGGTGACGATGGAATAATCCAGTTTTTAATACACAATTTAGAAATTCGGAACAAATTTTTTGTCGAGTTTGGAGTTGAAGATTATGTGGAATCGAATACGCGTTTTCTTATGATGAATAATAATTGGTCGGGATTTATTATGGATGGTTCGAAATCTAACATCCAAAACATTATTAGCGCGTCGTATTATTGGAAATATGATTTGACAGCCGAACATCTTTTCGTAACAAAAGAAAATATTAATAAAGCTTTGGAAAATAACTGCCCAAAAGAAGTTGGCTTACTACATATTGATTTAGATGGTAATGATTATTGGATTTGGGAAGAAATTTCAGCTATTTCACCAATTATTGTAATTCTTGAATATAACAGTGTATACGGAATTGATCGAGCAATTACAGTCCCCTATGAACCCGAATTTTGTAGAACGAAAGCACATTATAGCAATTTGTATTGGGGTGCTTCCTTAAAGGCACTACATAATCTTTCGAAAGAAAAGGGGTATGTTTTTATCGGGTGTAATAGTGCCGGCAATAATGGCTATTTTATTAGAAAAGATAAAATAAATGAAAAGGTAAAAGAAGTAAGTTTGGAAGAAGGATTCATTGTGTCAAAATACAGAGAAAGCCGGGATGTCAACGGACAAAAAACCTTTATAACTGGTGATAAAAGAATTGAAGTTGTTAGAGGATTAGAAATCTATGACACAGAAAAACACATTATAGAGAAATTATAAGTGCGTCAAATTGAAATGAACATTCGAAAGAGTGGTTCAGAAATTATAAATCTCACTGATGGTGGTTTATTAGACTGTTACAAAAGACAGTCATATGCTCAAATTGTTCCTTGATACGTTGGGGGAGAGGGTCGTTTCTAATTCTATAGAAAAATAAAAAGTGATAGAAAGATTGCAAATAGTTTGTTGTTCTGCATGCGGAAGCAAGAACAAGACAAAATATATCTTTAGAAAATATTATCCTTACAATAATTCAAAGAGGCTTTTTAACAAGAATGAAATAAGAGAATGGATTCGCTTTTATTTTGCGGCATTGTTCAACGGTCACGGATTAAGAGATACAAGTTTATTTGAGAAGTTAAGAAGACGCTTATTAGCGCAAACTCTTTTTACCTCGAAGTATAGAATAGTGAAATGCAACGACTGTGGTTATGGTAGGTATGAGCGATCAATGAAAAATGAGGACTTGTACAATTATTATTCGATCTTATATCATGGATTGGAAAGCAGAGTGGATTTGAATAATGTGGATTATCTTTCGGATGAACGCGCACTTGGCCAGTTTAATTTTGTTCAGCCAATATTATCAAATATGAAATCTAAACGAATATTAGAAATCGGTGCTGCGGAAGCATTCGCCTCCAGGATCATACACAAACAATTTGAAAGCGTTTGCATTGATGTTGTAGAACCAATGGCGGAGTTCAACGAATACTATCAGAAACATAACATCAATAAAGTTGCTGATTTTTTCCCGTTCAACGCTGCGAACATTTATGATTACATTCACACTTCACACTGGTTAGAACATATGCTTGATATAGAGACTACATTAATTACGTTAAACAATATGCTAGATCGAGATGGACTTATTTTTGTAGAAGTTCCTAACTGCACAGAAGAATATTGGAATGAAAAGATGATGGATGATCATGGGCATATTCACTATTTCACGGAAAAGTCGCTAACGGCATTTTTCTTATCTTCAGGATTTGAATTGGTAAAAATCGGAACATTTGGTTTAACGCATGCAAATCTAAACAAGTATTGGGTCTCTCCAAAGCTTTTGGATAAAAAAACGCTGGAGAGAGGTTCAAAAAGTATTACAAATAATATTCTAACAAAAGATGGTGCTTACATTCGGGCACTTTTTAAAAAAGGATAATAACCTATGGAAGTGTTGGCTCTAATTCCTGCGAGAGGTGGTTCGAAAGGAATTAAAAGAAAAAATATTGTACCCATTAATGCAAAACCGCTTCTTGTGTATTCAATAGAGCATGCCTTGTCATCGTCAGTCATTGATAGAGTGATTGTTTCCACCGAAGATGAGGAGATAAGAAATATTGCAATCAAGTATGGAGCGGAAGTTCCTTTTTACAGACCCAAAGAATTGGCGGAGGATCTTGTCCTGGACGCACCTGTGTTCAAGCATGCCCTGGAATTCCTTGATCAGAATGAGAACTATCGGCCGGATATAGTCGTCCATCTGCGGCCAACGGCACCATACCGTAAGTTAGAATGGATTGAAGATACAGTGGCATTGCTTTCTCATAATCCTGGCGCCGATTCAGTGTGCACCGTGTCCAGAGTGAAAGAACATCCTTACAGAATGTTTTCCATCACAAAGGATGGTTTGTTAGATCCAATAATGAGGCACGCGCATCATAGACCTCACATCGTTGACAGACATGACTTGCCGGACATCTATTATTATAACTGTATCATAGATGTTACAAAACCACAGACTGTGTTTCGAAAAGATTGTACTGTGGGGGATGTAATTATACCCTATATAATTAGCGAAAATGAAGTTGCAGATATCGATACGATTGCAGATTTACAGAGGGCCGAAACCTTACTGAGGAATAGTATATGAATATTTTAGTGATCGGGGCAGGAATGTATGTAACCGGAAGATTTAGCTCGGGTCCGGGTTCGGTATTGGCAACCATCGGAGAAGTCTCCAAATCTATGAGAATAGATGGAGTAACCGTTGTTTCCAAAAATGACTCCAGTAGGGAAGACGTCTTCATTGCGGTGAGTGAAATCAACACCATTTTGGAAATTGGGTTAAGAGTGGATTATGAGGCACTTGGTGAAAACTCGATAGAAAAATTGAAAACAATACTGCAAAAGAAGGAATATGATTGCGGCATTATTGCATTGCCCGATCATCTTCACTATGATTTTGCAAAAGTCTTGATTGAAAATAGTATTCACTGCCTCGTTGTAAAACCATTGACTCCTACAGTAAAAGAGTCAATGGAACTAATTGCTTTGCAGAAAAATAAAAATGTGTATGGTGTTGTAGATCTTCATAAACGCTATGATCAAGCAAATCTTCTTATTAAGGATGCAATTCAAAGAGGACAGATTGGCAAACCCCAATATGTTACAGTTGAGTACAGTCAACGAATTAAGATACCGACGATCGCGTTTGCCAAATGGGTAAAACTCACAAACATTTTTCAGTACCTTGGTGTTCACTATGTAGATATGATCTACTTCATGACGGGTTACCATCCTGAAAAGGTGTTAGCAGTCGGGACAAAGGGGAAACTGACTGAATTAGGAATCGATACTTATGATTCAATACACGCACTCATCATTTGGAAAAACCCAGGAAATGAAACCGAGAAGCTTGTTTCACAGTTTTCAACAAATTGGATAG
>DUGB01000035.1 GCA_013331555.1 Candidatus Woesearchaeota archaeon | reverse complement strand
AGGATGATCACTTTCTAGCTTTTTTAGATATCAATCCTATCAACCCAGGTCATACTCTGGTTATTCCAAAAAAACACATTGATTATATCTTCGACTTGCAGGATAAAAGATATACTGAAATTTTTGAAGCAATTAAAAAGATTGCAGAGCCAGTACGAAAAGTGATGAATTCAAAGCGAATTGGAGTTGCCATTGAGGGCTTTGCAGTGCCACACATTCATATCCATCTTGTTCCGATTAACAAAGAAAATGAGTTAGATCCACACAGAGCAACCAAAGCTAAAGAAGAAGATTTGGTTAAGATAGCTGAAAAGATCCGTAGAATGTTCTAAATAATTAGTATATCAACTTTTCCAGTACAGCAAGTTTATATATAAGTAGTCTTTACTAGGGGGTAATGGCACAAAAATGCACTACAATGAGAGTAACTATTGATTCTACTAGTGTGTTTGCTAACTTTTTTCAATAAATAGTCCTGTCAATTTAATTTCTGACGGGATAAAAAATAAACAGATAGAGGAATACCACCATGAACATACAACCAGAGGCTAAGGCGGAACAAACCGCTGACTGTCTTTTCAATCAGCCATGAAGAGCTGAGTTTAGTAGTTAAAGCACTAGCCATTGAAAGGCTTACAGCAAAGCAAAAAGCGATCATTAAGTATGTGGTTACTATTGCTGAAGAAATTAGTGTGAGTCGCTTAGTACGAATATTAGAAAAGAATCTTTCTTGTTCTCAAACTGCTCTCTGGAGCAATCTTCGCCAATTAAAGAGAGTAGGAATTCTGAATTATGGTGACGCCAAAACAAAAGGCACACCTGTTGTTCTAACGAAGGTTGGAAAAATGATTTCAAAATATCTGGAGGAAAAAAATGAATGCTGAAATAGGAATAGATAATATGTGTAAAAGTATTACCAATAAACCAATTCGCTGGTATTCAACTGACACATTGATTGCGAAAGATGGTAAAGCCATTAGTGTTGACCCAAACAGATTCCCCTGGGGGCTACAAGTTCATGCGGTAGATAACCCAACCGTGGGAAGGGCTGTTGCTGAAGCTCTCCTGAGAGAATTAAATCCTGAAGTTGTAACTCTAGTTCTAAATCCGCTTCATTATGACTCCTCAGGAAAAAGGACATACTATACTGAAAGTGCTGACACACTGAAAAGAGGTCTTGAAGAAGTTACTGAGAGATTGTTAGTAACTTTAGGCACCGATAGTCTAAGTGAAAATGGTAACTCTCTGTTATATTCTAGAAAGACAGTTAGCGCAGTTGTTAATTATTGGGATTGTGTAAGCCGACCATGGCCACTCAATAATGGGAAGACACCAGTTGTTAACTCCCCCTATGCTAGCTGGTATTATATGGCAAAATCCGATGTGTATCGGAAAATAAGCAAAATTTGTAAAACGTTAGGTTTACCAACAGAGTCATACATTCCGAACTGGACAACAGCAGGTTCACTAGCGGAAATAGTTGATATTGTTGGGAGAAATAAAACAAAGGAGGAGGTAACACTGATTAAAGATGATAGTGGAAGGGGAGGAACTGCTGTCCCAGTATATTATCCAAAAGATGTTGAAAGACAGTTAAAGATGTACAATAGATTACGAGATGGAATACTCACAACTAAACAAGGGCATCCAGTCGACCATGTTCTTCTGGAAGTAGGAGTGAAGCGTAAAGGTATAGAGAGAGACTGTGAGCTCACAGGAAAAAAGGGTAAACTTAAAACAAAAGCATTATTACCAATTGAGCTAGTGCCGTTAATGGTAGAAGGAGAAGATGGTGTGTATAAAGTTGCTTCATTAGGCTATCGAATTGGACCAAAACCAGTTGAAGTCTTAAACACACAATACACTCCATCCCTTCTCTCTACCAATAACATTACCGCCTGGAACGCTAACCAAAGGGGAATGGATGTCGGTGTCTTAACCGAAGAAAGAAGGATAAAATGGGGAATTACCAATGTAGAAGTTCAGGAGGCTATAATTTCAGCTAAATTAATGGGGTTAGCAACGTGTTTGGTTGTTAAGGAGATTGAAGACAATGTGCGTCATAGGAGCAATTAGGATTAATGGAAATCCCATTTTATTCAAGAACAGGGATAAACTAGAACCAGAAGAAGAGTACATAGAACAAACTAAAAATGGACATCTGATTAGAAGTGCCCATAATCATAGTATCGCTGCTGGACTGAATAAGTATGGTTTTGCTTTTGTACGGGCTGAAGTTGTTAATGTTGAAGTTATTAAGTTAGCCTACAGCGGAAAAGTTAAAGAAGCAGTTGCTATAACTGAGAGAGAAATTTCCCCCAGCACAATTATAGGATTAAATTTTGATCAGATTAAAACTGTCAGTGATGCAGTTACTTTTTTGAAATTGTGTAAAGAGAAATTAAAAGCTTCAAATATGATTTTAGCTGATAAAAGGGATATTGTCTCTGTGGAGATTAATGATTCGGAAATAGATATAACTGAAACTAAAGAGTGTATTTGTAAAGCTAACCATTTTCATAATCTCGATTTTGGACCTAAAAATGGTAGTGATTATCCCTCCAGTTATGAAAGAGAAAAGCAAATCAATGGTTTAGTTGGCATGGTTAATACTATTGAAAAACTAAAAGAGATACTTGCTACTCATAGCAATATTAATAGTGACTACAATATTTGCAGACACGGAATTTCGAGTACAATTTCATCGTTTATTATTGATGTTACCGGTTTAGTATGGTACTGTAATTCAAGTCCATGCAAAGGGAAGTTTAGAAAATACGTTTTATCATAGTGCCCCCGATTCTTCGTCGTATTCACTCTTCAAAATTTGGGCGTAATGAAATGAAGCCGCTTAGTCAACGTTAGGATTTGTTGCGGAGCAATTGATTTCTGTTTCGCTTGTTACAACTAAGCGAAGTCTGGCAATGAGCACGTATCGGTTTTAAAGTTGTGCGTTTTCAAGTTCATCAAGAGCGGAAAAAAATTTCGCCTAACGTCAGGATCCTTGTTATACGAGGGTGAGCGTAACG
>DUGB01000089.1 GCA_013331555.1 Candidatus Woesearchaeota archaeon | reverse complement strand
TCATCGAGGAACATGTACTCTGAGCAATTGTGGACGGTTATGCCATTAGCAACAAAGGTGTGTGTTAGTGGTTCAGTAAGATCATACACCTCTTCTTCTCCTTGGTATTCTAATGTATCCACTTGTTCAAATGGATTTTCTTTGTAGGCTTCACTTTGTTGATTTATTAACTTTAATTTTTCACATTTTGGAGATTCTGGCATAAATCCAATGAACTCCTCAAATCGTATTCTGTTCGTTTTAGAAATTCGTAGTGAGTGTGTTTCTTTTACATTATACTCTTTCAATCCTCCCTTTCCATCAGGAAGTAATGCTGTTTCCTTTCCAGCTCTTCTGTTTTGATAGAGCTTACTTTTTATGCCAAATCCCAAAAGAAGAAGCTGCACATCACGTAACAGCTGGAGACTAGAGGAATCTAATGAGACGTAATAACTTGAGTTTTCAGTATAATTGGCTACTGTCCCATCTGCTGTAAACAGCCCCTGAAGAATATATCGCTGTGCGCTTAAAGGCATGTTGAATATTGCATTAGAAATGCACTTCTCATGACTTTTTGCTTCTAGATTGACGACTTGTCTCAATTTTTCTTGAAGAAGTGTATTTGTAATGACATACTTTCCCGCAGTTTTCGCAATTTGAACAACGGCAGGTGAATTTTGGTGAGTTTTTCGTTCATAATTTAATGTCACATATTCTGCAAAGCTTTCCAGCACAGGGATTTCGCTCTCTTTGCTCATGGTAAGTTGTATTCCTCTCGTATTACTAATCGCACCACCGCAACCATCTCCAAGATAAACTCCAATCATTTGGAAAAAGATTTTATCTTCTATCTCCTTAAGGGGAGTAGCTTCCTGTCCAGGTAGTAAAACATAATCATTCTTTGTGAGATCACTTGCAGGAACAAATCCGCGATTTACTGTAAACACTTTATGATCCGCGGTCAAGGTTAGTTGATAACCACTTTTCGTGGTAAGTTTATACACTGGTTTTTTCCCTGTTTTAAATGATCCAGCAATTTTTACTTCTTGAAGGAAACCAGTATTAACAACTATTTCCGTTTCTTGTTCGAGAAGAGAATCTATTCTTACCCAGCGTCCATCTTTTACAAGTACTCGTGTGTCTCCTGTTACACAAGGGTTGCTCCCATTGATTCTTCCGCCTTGCGGACAGGTATGCCATTCGTTAATGGTCGTATCAAATTGCACGCCAGGATCTGCTGATGCCCAAGCACAGTAACCAATATCATCCCATAGTTTTTGAGCAGGGATTGTTTTCATTGGCTTACCATTGGTTCGTGCATTCAGATGCCATTCATTTTTGTTTTTCAATGCTTCAAAAAATGTGTTGGGAATTCGAACAGAATTGTTGCTATTTTGTCCTGAGACAGTGAGATATGCTTCTGATTCGTAGTGGGTATCGAATTCTTGGAGCGGCAGTTCATAGCCTTGCTTTGCTAAGTCTAAGGCGCGGACAAGATAATTAATGGGAATATTTCCTTTTGCCGCATCTTTTAGTGCTTTTCTCACGTTGTTCTCTGCAAGAGGGTTTTCCTTGTTCTTTGCAAGATCGATAAGTGTGGAAAGTCTCTGACGTAGAATTTTACTTCCAGTGACTAAATCAGCAACTTTTTCTTCTTCGCGAACTTTCCACCAGACAAAATTTTCAATCTCGGGGTGGTCAAGATCCAGAGAAACCATTTTTGCTGCTCGCCGTGTTGTTCCACCTGATTTTATGCTTCCAGCAGCAGTGTCAAAAATCTTGAGAAAGCTCATTAATCCAGAACTTGTTCCACCACCGGTCAGTTTTTCACCTTTTCCACGCAGCTTGGAGAAGTTACTTCCAGTTCCACTACCATATTTGAAAATTCTCGCTTCTCTGGTAAGAAGACTAAAGATTCCGCCGTCACAGACGAGATCATCGTCTACTTGTTGAATAAAACAGTTATGGACTACTACTCCATTTCCAAGAAACTTGCCGCTTTCGGTTTGAATATCATACACTTTTTTAATTCCTACTTTCTCAATAGAGACAATTGTTTCTTCTCTGATGAGAGGTAATGATTTTCCATGAAGTACAAGCTTATTGAGAAGTATCAATTTCTGCTGTTTTTCTCCACTAATAAATCCTATTTGTTGTTGGTATTGTTCTCTAGCGCTACCATAAGCGATAACGACTTGGTTTGTTCCTACTCTATTTTCTCTTTGATCAATGTTTTTTGAAATTCTAGCATAGATTCCAAGTGAGTTTAAGAGTTGTAGTACTTCAAAGGACAGGCGTGGTGATGATGTCGTTAAACAAATATCTCCAGAATTTCGTTGATCATCAACACGAATTCTCACACAACCATCTGCCTGAAAAAGAGCTTTTAGGAACTCTCTTTTCTCTTGCGGAGAGCTACAAATTATTTTTTTAGGGACGTGCGCAGTGGTACTCCTTTTTCCCAGAAGATCATATTCTTCTACTATGGAATGAATTTTCTTACCAGATAGGTGAATTCGTTTTCCATCAAGAGCAGTATCTTTTGTTTTAAATGTGCTAATCCAGCAGGAAAGTTCTTCACCAAAAACCTCTTCTAAATCTTGCATGACGGCGTTATGTTCATCATCATTGATAGTTATAATCTCTAGACGCATCACTTTTTGGTATATTCCTACAGAGCCGTCTCCAATAATCCACCCTGCCAAGCGGGCTTTCGCCAAATCACGTGAGAACACATTTTTTTCTTTTACTTCGAGAAGTAAAGGCTGTTGTAATTTGTTTTCTATTTTAAGATCTTTAACTTCATTCCATTGGTATTCTCCTCCCCATCTCTCGGCAGAAAGTACACGATGATCTTCTGTCAAGTCGAGATGATTTCCATTTTTGAGAGTAATACGAAATACTTCTTTTTCCCCGTTATCCTTTGTTGCGAGTATTTTAACAAATTTTTCGCCGTCGAATACTCTCAAACTTGTTAGATCTTGTTCAACGATCTCTCCAATGAATTTGGTTCCTTCTTCAGTATAAATCTGCGTAAAATATTCTGCACACGCGTGAGGCTGACTTCTGCTATATGCGTCTTTCGAGTATTCTAATTTTTTGGTTACTGGATCAACATAACTATGTCCTTGCGCTGGTCCGGTTAATCCGTATGCCCAATGTAATCCGGTGGTAAACCATTGCGGACTATTTGGCGCAGCATTTTGATTAATAATCATATAGAACATTTCTTCATAGAATATTTGAGCGTCTTGCGGTGTTGCGAAATATCCGTGTTGTTCTCCCCAGTGACGCCAGCATCCGGCAATGCGATGAGCAACTTGTTTAATGCTTGTTTCACTACCAGTTATGATCTTGCCATTGGTGTCGTGCAGTGGTTGACCAAGAGTATCGCGAAGCGGGACGCCCGCTTTCCGCAAATATTTTTGAGCAAGAATATCGGTTGCCACTTGTGTCCAGAATGAAGGAACTTCAACATTATCCATGTTAAATACGATCGAGCCATCGGGATTCTTAATTGTGGATGAGCGCTTTTCGTAAGTAAACATATCAGAAGGATTTACTCCTTCTTTCGTGAAGTAGCGTGGTATCTTTAGTCCTTGTTGTTGTGTTGTTTGTTGTTCCATTTGTGTCCACCTCATTTTAGACAATTAATTGCAATTCTTTTTCCAGTAGTTTTGGATCGTGAATAGATTTGTATACAGAAGTAAAACGAACGTAAGCCATTTTGTCGACTTTCTTGAGTTCTTCGAGGACGATTTTGCCGATGTCCTTTGTTTTGATTGAGCTTGTTTTTTTAATAAGAATCTGTTGCTCTACTGCTTTCAGAATGGAGCTGATTGTTTCTTCTTCGCTCTTTGAACATGCTTTCCGAATGCTCTGTTGAATTTTTTCTAATGAGAATGGTTCTTCTCGTCCATCTTTCTTGATGACTTTGAGATTGAGCTCTGTTCGTTCATATGTCGTGAAGCGATTTGCGCATTGGAGACATTCTCTTCTTCGGCGGAGAGATCGGTCGCAACAGCGACTTTCAAGAACTTTAGTATCTGCGCTTGTACAATATGGACACTGCATCTGCTACCCCCTTTTAGCACTGCCCCTAGTGGATACTTCACTTTAAGGTTTATATCTAGTGGCAGAACTAAAAAAGGAACAAGAGAATTCGTTTAAATATTTTTTGGGTGTGGAATATCTATAATTGATAGGTATGGAAAATATGTGTTGTATTCAAGTCTCATTATTCTTGGCATATTCCGTTTAGACATTGACATCTTGTACACTCGTAAGAACCACCAGGACCGGACTGTAGGAAGTTACCACATCCGACAAATGGCATTCCACTTCCCATCAAACAAATGCAATCTGTATCTCTTTCACAATATTTAGGATTATCTATGTAATTTCTATACGTTTCTTCAAAAATTATTTCTTCTGGTGTTTTCTCTACAACTTTAATGGTGATAATATCGCTTACGAGAACTCCCTTAAAACAGTCTCCATACTGATTGTGGTATTCAACGGATACATTGTATGTTCCAACATCTAATCCTTCCGGTAAAATCTCATTGAGGTTTAGGTCAGCGTAGTATTGGTCTCCTGGACCTTCTAGGGTTATACAATTAATTTGGTCATTAATTAAATCTATTTTACCACCTAGAGGTACAATAATTGGCGTTCCATCTTCACGTTTTATATGGAATGAAAAGAAAACAGGAATAGGCTCAAATAAATTAAGAATTTTTATTTCTTTTCCCAAATTGTTAAATCTTACTGTCAAACTTACATTTTCTTTTGCAAAACTTTTTCCATAATGACTAAGAGCAATACTAATGTTTTCCTCATTAGTTTGTTTATCTTTATATATCGGAATATTAATCGGACTGTTTTCCCTCTCATTAATATCTTTAAGTTCTAGCTGATTAGTACATCCACTTATCAAAATAAGAAACAAAATTCCAACAATTAACTCTCTTTTTTTCATGATGTCCTAAATACTTTAGGACTTATTAAATTATAACTGGAATAATGCGCATTTAAAATGGTGAGCGATTTGAAAAAAAGCATTGTGATGAGAAAAAAATGTCTTGAAAAAAGAATATATTTTAAAGATGAGTGTATTTTCTACTGGAGATGGAACTCGGGTTATTTGTACTGCACTGTTTGTATTTCTTTCTGCCGGCGTATATTGCAAATATGATGCCGGTGTTTGTGAAGAAAATTCCTTTGTTTGATTTTCCGATCTGGGAATCAAAATTAGGCAGCCACAAGACGTGGCGAGGATTGTTTTTTGGAACACTCGGCAGTGGTTTGGTATTTTGGGTTCAGCAAGTTTTGTATAAGCACGGTTTTCAATCACTTGCGTTGATTGATTATAGTGATTTTACGGTTCTATTTGGATTCTTGCTTGGTCTTGGAGCGTTGCTTGGTGATCTTGTGAAGAGTTATTACAAGCGAAAAGCAGATATTGCTCCAGGTCAACCCTGGATTCCGTTTGACCAAATTGATTTTGTGATTGGTGCGCTTGTTGTTGGTTTTTTGGTGTACGTCCCGCCGATTGAAGTTGTGCTGGTGTTGCTGGTGGTGAGTCCTGTACTTCATCTTCTTGTGAATTATATTGGGTATTTGCTTGGGATTAATAAAAAGAAATGGTAATGTTTGTTGTTATGCAAAACGTCGACTCGGTGTTTTATCATAAATTTTTCTCAGCTTTTCATCAATTTTGCGTTTCCTTTCCTCTAGTTGGTCTTCGGCTTCAGCTTGTGCCCATTCGATGGCAGAGAGGGTTATAATCTTTTTCGCTTTCTCAATGATAAAAGTGCATTCATTTCTGGCTTCTCTCTTCTGACTCCTTAGCGATTGTGCATAACTAATGAGGTTGTAGGAGCACCCTAATATGGTTTTGACTTTATCACCAACTTCTTTTAGAAAAAGTTCTGGATTCTTTTTTTCTTTTGCTTCGTGGAGGGTGAGCCAAATAAGTCTATCCTCACTTTCGATTTGTTTCCAAATTGATTCAAGATCTTTTTTTAATTGATTAAAGCTAGATTCTTTTGAAACATCAAGTACTCTTTCTTCAATATCACTTAGAGTATCATGCGCTTCCTGATATTCTCTTCTAATATCTTGGAAAAGCTTAATGATAGTTTGCATTTTTTGCTATTATTGTTTGTTCTATTTATGGTCTTCTATACTGGCATGGCTAAAATCGGTTCTTTGTTACAATCCACTGCAATTGTAGTGCAAGTGAGTATAATGATGTCGCTCCCGCTATAAGATAGCCCAAAATAAGAAACGTATTTGTAAAAGATAAATTAGGAATACTAGCGATGGCCAGGATAATAATACTCACTGTACGAATAAAGATCATCGGTGCTTGACATTGTGTTAGAAGATGGATGATGATACCGATGGTGAACAATCCGGCAACGAGATAGGCGAAATAGTCTTGAAGATACCATCCTGTTTTGATGAGAAACAAAACCGAAATAAAACTGTCGGTAATAAGATCAAAGTATTTTCCATTTGTTGTGGGCTTTGAACTTCGTGCGATTACACCATCGAGAGCGTCAAACAAAAGATGAAGAAGAGCAAAGAGGAGAAACAAACTATAGTTATTGAAAAGGAAAAAAACTGCACCAGCTCCTGTGAGAAGTGAGCAGAAAGTCATTATATTAGCAGTGATGCCACAGCGCAGGCATACTTTAGCAATAGGCTTCAGCTTTTTGGTGCGGTAGTCTCTGAACCAGTCTACTATTTTTGTTGTCAACATATTGTCCAGAAAATATATAAAGAAATGGTATAAAAATCTTCGTATGTCTATTTATAATACTGAGGTTGAAAAAGCAATTCGTGCTATTCAGGAAAAAAGAGCTAAAATTGTCTGCATTCAGTTACCGGACGGTCTCAAACCGGATGCCGGTGCGATTGCTGATGTAATCCGTGAGAAAACTTCTGCACGAGTGTTAATCTGGCTGGGCAGCAATTTTGGGGCGTGTGATATCCCTCTGGGATTACAGCGGATGGGTGTAGATTTGTTGATCAGTTGGGGCCATAACCGTTTTCATAAGAAGCAGGAGGGATGGTAAATGGACGTTTTATTTCTGGATGCACCCTTTGCTGGAACGGTAGAATTATGTCCAGAAACTATTGATTATTTGAAGAGAAAACAATATCACACTGTCGGATTATACGCTTCCGTACAATTTTGTAATGCGTTAGATAGAGTTCGTACACAGCTTAAAGAATTAGAGATTGTAATTGTTACTTCTCAACCTGACCGAACACATGCTTCTTCTCAGCTTTTGGGTTGTGACAATGATTTGAACTCGTTGCGGCTGGGTGAAGAAGAGCGTCGTGCGATCGATTGTTATTTGTACATTGGTGATGGTCGTTTTCATCCATTAGCGTTAGTCTACGGTCAGAAAGATCTTTCTTCAGAAGAAGTACGAGAAGTGGTGATGAATGATCCTGTTCATCATTCTTTGACTATCCTGGCTGTTTATGATATCGTGTCTTTGCTTAAGAAATATCGTGGAGCACTGTTGAAGTTCATCGCCGCCGATAGAGTCGGCGTGCTTGTGACGATCAAACCGGGTCAAGAACAGTTTAAACCCGGATTATTGTTAGAACAGAAGTATCCTCTCAAGAAATTCTATTACTTTATTGATAATGTCATTTCATTTGATCAATTAGAAAATTTTCCGTTTGTGAACGTGTGGGTTAATACGGCTTGTCCGCGGGTTGGGTTTGATGATCAGGAGAAGTTTGTGAAAGGCGTAATTAATTTATATGATGCGTTGAATGCGGAGAAAGTGCTTGAACAGAAGAGTGTGTTGAATGAGTTGAAGTAGGCTGATTCTATGAAGCGATTAACTGTTGCATTAAGTTTAGTGGCGTGCTTAGTTGGTGCACCGGAAAAGCAGAGATTAGAGAAAGTTGAATTGGAAGTTGATCAAACTTTTCCTTTGATTTACTGGCCTGGATTTTCTATTGAATCCCATTCTTTGGCATCTGTGGGTGTTGATGTAAAAAGTTTTTCACTTGAAGAAACATTACAGCAAGAATCAGGAGCACTGATGATTGAGGCGTCTTATCCTCTAGAACCAGAGACTGCGAAAGTTCCACAGATATATTCTTTGAGGTTAGCTCAAAAAAAGGATCTTTCTCGTGAAGAATTCGACGCATTGCGCTCTCTGGTGCAAACACCAGAAGATTTTCGTCAAGTTGTCCGCTTTAGAGGAGTTCATTACCCAAAAGATTCGGAGGCGCTTTCATATCTCGGTCCATCTAGTGCGTTGACTACACATCGTTTAGGACAAGGGATATGCACTGATCTCGCAAACTATTTCGCTGCTTTTTTTGTAGATAAGGAAGGATACGAATTATATGACGTTAGTCTTAGATTTGTAGACGAATGGCAAGGTCATCAGCTTATAATCTATAAAGGACCAAATGGAAGATGGGGATATGCAGATAATTTAAGCGTGTATCCATTGAATCTTTCCACGCAAGATCAAGTTGTTCTTAATCTCAAGAAAAGGTATGGTCGGATTGGTTTTGAAGTTGAAGAAGTTACTATCATTGGCCAGGTAGTTTCTGGACCTTGGATACATGATGATAATAAATGGATAACTTACTTTCCTTGGTATAAAAGTCCTCCGACGGAAAAACGTAAGTTTTAAATACTCTCTGAATTTCTTCTCGTCATTAAATCCTTGTAAAAAGAGGGAGGTTAGAAATTTATGGCTGAAGTTGTAGCAAAAGCAGGGGTTCGTAAAGAACCAGGGTATTTATATTTTGTTGATAAGAATGGGTCGGTTTGTCGTGCACCGATGAGTCGTGCTGGAAGAACAAAAGGTAGCATGAAGAAAGAAGTTGTTGCCAAAACCGGCGTTAAGAAAGAATCCGGTTACTTGTACTTTGTTGATGGCAAAGGAAATGTTTGCCGTGCAAAAATGGCTCGTGGACGAAAGTCTGGCAGTAAAAAGAAAGCTGTCAAAAGAAAAACAGTTGCACGAAGTCGATCTGCAAAGAAGAAAAGGCGATAGAGCCTTTTTTGTTTTTTTCTATTTTTTTTAATTATTCTTGGTTAGCATAATGTTTATATAATTGGAGAGTTGTTTATAGAAAAAAGGTGAATTTGTTTTGACTAGACAACCATTTATTCCCGTGCATGAAAAACTTCTTCTGGTTAGAGAAGAGTTACTAAAATTATCGTTAGTTGTTAAAGAGAAAGGTTATGCGTATGGAGATAAAACTTATGCTTCTGATCTCTATGCTAAGATTATGAACGTTCTTAAAGAGGAGCAGGCGCAATTTGCTCTTCTGAGTCGTCGTGAAAAAATTATTGACGAAGAAAAAGAGACTTTGCTAGGAATCAATAAAGCACTTTTAGCATACGAACAAAAGAAGGCTGCAGTACTTGATCCAACTCATCAAGCAGACGTTGATCGAACTAGTTTCTATATTGGTCAGAGTGGTGTTAAAGTAGGAGTAGATCTTGATGTAGTGGAGCGAGAAAGTAGGGTTCTGTTTGGGACTTTTGGTGATCTTAAAACAAGGGAAGATAAAATTGTTCGTTTGATGGTCGATATTATTCGAAAATTGGAAAATCCTCCTTCTTTAGAGCGTGCTTCTGAGACAGATACTATTACTGTACATTCTTTGCTTCAGCATATTTTACAGTTGTGTATTGATATTCTTCATAAATTAAAAGAAGTTCATCATGGCAATTTAACAGTAAGGAGTTTTATAGAAAGATCCTTACAAAGCACTGTTAGGGATGTCATTACAAATCTTAAGAAAGGGAACTTATCTCGTGCGGAAGTAGCAGCCATTCGCCATAAAGTTCTGGAGATTATTGAGAATGTTGGTAAAACAACAACCATGACCGCGAGGTTGCGTTAAATTCTGTTTTCGAGTGTCTATATCTTTATATAATTCTGTTTTGAATTTGATAGTTTATGTCAGAAGTGTCTCCAGATAATCGTCTTAATGAGATGACGGCGCAGGAATGGCTGCGGTTTACCAAGACGTGGTTTGTTCACAATCCTCCTCCACGTAAAAAAGCAGAAATTCTCCATCCGGCGAAATACCCGGAGAATATGGTTGAGGAGTTTATTCGTTTCTTCACCAAAAAAGGTGGGGTTGTTTTTGATCCATTTTTAGGGACGGGGAGTACGCTGGTGGCGAGTTATCAAACACAACGACATGGAATTGGCATTGAATTACAACAAAAATATGCGAATATTGCTCGAGAAAGACTGCAGAAGTTAGAAAGCCAGTGGCAATTGACTGCACAGGGAGCTTCACAACAATGCAAACAGTTAGTGTTGCAAGGCAATGCTGCTGATGTTGAGCGATTGTGGAAAGAATATTCTCTGCCGTTGATTGATGTTGTTATTACCTCTCCGCCATACGGTCCGATGTTGAACAAGAAGGGGTTGGTTGCACAGGAACGAGAAGAACAAGGATTAGATGTAAAATATAGTGATGACCCTTATGATTTAGGTAATGTGAACAGTTATGGTGAGTTTATTGAGAAGTTAGTGGCGATTTTTGTGAATGTGAAACCATTGATGAAAGAGGGGGGGCATCTGGTGGTCATATTACAAAACTATATGGACAAGGGTGAATATAAAACNNTCATCATCATTATTGTTTGATTTTGAAGAAGAATCAGTTAGCCTAATTTTAGCTCTTCTTTAATGTGTTTTTCAATAATTCTGGACATGTTGAAACCATTTTCCTGAGCGTAGTGTTTAAATTTTTTGAGGAGACTGCCATCAATGGTGAGATTAATACGTTCTCGATAGATCGTTTTTTGTAGTTTATGGGTGCGATCATATTCTGCAAGTGCTTCAAACACTTGTGGATGTTCGTCAATGATTTTTAAAGCGTGTTTAAGGAATTTACTTGGTGGCATAGTTTAACAACCTCTCAATTTTATTAATTTCTTTGATATTGTGTTTTGTAATTCGCAAAACGACCTGAATAACACGATCATCGTTGTAACTGTGTCCGTGAATGTCAAAATAGGTCATAATTATCGCGGTCGCAGTTCTCTTGTTTCCATCTTCAAAGATCTGGTCTAGGATAATTGATCTGACGAGTAAGCACATGGTTTTATACCAATCGCGTGAGCGGTGTGTTTGGGCGAGGATAAAGTCCAAACTACTATTATTAACAATATTTCCGTTGCTAAATCTCTGGTTAATCGCAATAAGATCTTTTTTTGTTAACATTTTATATGTATAAATACGTATATTTTATAAAGATTTCCTAAAGAAAAGTATTTAAGATCGAAAATACTTTATTTTACTGATGGTTGATCTTAAGAGATTAGGAAAACAAACTAATGATGCCATTGGTTGGATTGCGTCGGAGTATAAGTATTTACGAGATTTGCAGGAGGATTTACATGGAATTGAGGTTGCGTTAAGTTTCTCTATTGAAAGAAAGTATTTGCGGAAAGCGCGTCGAGCGTTGCGTTATCTTTCTCGTTCTGAGGGCAAAGCAGAGCAATATCTTCGGTTTTTGAAGAATTCTCTTGTTCAGTATCCAGAACTAGCGTCTCTTGCTCAGGAGATTACTGTTTCTGATGCTAACCTCATCAAAGCGTTTTCTTTGTATGACGGTGATTTTCGTGACCAGTTAAAGCCTCTTCTCAAAGAAATAAGTGGGGGAGGCTGGTTTCAATCTCGAGCGCTTACTCCAAACCAGCACGAGAAAATAATTGCGTTGGTTCATGCGTTGGAAACATCGTTACAATCTTTGGTTCCTTGGGTGCAGGGATTAGATGCGGCACTGAAGAAGTTGAAAGATCTGGAAATAGATTTTGGCAGACGTTCTCTATTGCAGAATGTTGCGAGGACAGGTGGTTTGATTGGCGTAGATCAAGCGGTGAGAGCAGTAGGTGTGGTTGGCGGATTGTTGACATTATTATCCTCTCGAACAGCAGAGGCGCGTTCGCTAAAATTTAGACTAGAAGTTAGTTTATCTCGGCGAAATAATTTCAGACCCCTACGGCCATACACAAAATATATTATTCTTCATACGACAGAAGGAGGAGATCGGGGCGCATTACCAACAGTAAAAAAGGATGGTCTTGCTCATTTTTTAGTTAAAACAGATGGCACAGTTTATCAAACAATTGAATCCCAGCGGATCGCTAAGCATGCTGGAAGAAGTATATGGAATAACTTTAGAAATATCGATGATTATAGTGTTGGAATTGAAGTTGTAGGATATCACAATAAACAATTAACAAAAAAACAGATTACAGCACTAAAAGAACTTATCTCATATTTGCAAAAACGCTATTCTTCTGTTATGGATGCTGATGTTCTCACTCATTCCATGGTTGCATATGGTGCACCAAATCGCTATCATCGTAAATCTCATCGAGGTCGGAAACGGTGTGGGATGTTAATGGGGACGATTCCTCTGCGTACACAATTAGGTCTTAACGATAAACCAGGATTTGATCCTGATGTGAGGGCAGGAAGGTTAGTCAATGCTGATCCCTATTTAGCATCGGTGTTGTATCCACGTTCAAGTACAACTACTGAGGTTCCTCCACCAGCTATTGCTGCTCCTGTCCCAGAGGGTGTTGAAGAAAGTGATGAGTTTGAGGGATTTAAAGTGGTGAAGAACGATAATGATACTGCTTTTGCTCTTGCGGGAGATGAGTATGGTCTTTCCACAACAATCTATTTTTTACCTTCGGGGATCGTGAGAACCGGTGTTCAGTTATTACAAGGAAGAGAACTTTTTAAAGTTGGTGAAGAAAAATATAGTGGTACATGGTTGATTAATCATTTAACAACATTGAAAGGAACGAAAGTTCTTGTTGGTTATGTTTTTGCTGGTCAGATTCTGGCCGATCGTTCTCCCTATAAAATTTGCGGCGAAGCATGGAATCATCCCTCAACAGTCTATTATCATCCTAAAACTCTCACAGTTACTACGGGAGATCAATTAAATGATGATAAGATTCCGGTGGATACGTGGGTATTTTTTCGTAATTGATACAATGGTATGATTTTTATAGTTGTTTTTCTTTTCTGCAACGTATGGGAAGCAATCATTTAACCTATCAAGTTCCATCATCAATCATTACTTTCTTTCGTCAGCAGGCGGAGCAGAAGATTGCAACGGAAGGTTGGGGGAAGCAAGGGCGAAATGTTGCTACTAAGATTGATAATTTTGTCCACTGCTGGATTACGGAGGAGGCGTTTAAGCAGATTTTGATCCAGCAAAGAGTTTGGTTTCGTCATCGAGGGTTATATTTCGGTGATGCGCAAGGGGCAGGGGCTGATTTTATCGTTCGTATTGATGGAAAAGAAGTTACGGTCGGTTTGCGTAGTATTGCTCCGGAATCAATTGAGAAATGGAAAACGGTTGCCTATCCTGATGATCGTTTTAGGACGGAGCAAGAGAAAATTGCAGATTTTCATATTGTTTGCAATCATGCTGATGGTTCAACGCGATTTTTTGGTGTTATCTCTAAAGCTAATTTGTTGTTGGAATTGGAACAGTCGAGAGTGTTGTATAGTCCTAAAAATCAGGAAAAATTTCGAATTATTCCGTTAGGTTCTTTTCGCGAGGATACTCTTCTTTCACTGTTAGCTTCAATGGAAAGAAATGGTTAGAGTAATTCTTCTTTAAACCCATACTTCCCTTTGAGGGGAACGAACAGAAATGAGCCAAGAAATTCGAGTTCCATTTTTCCATTTACTTTTGTTCCTTTTACAAGCATTTGTGATTTAAGATCTCCGATGGGGGCAATGATGGTACCATTATCTTTGAGCTGCTCAATAATGGGAGGTGGAATACTGGGACAGGCTGCCGTAATTATTATTTTGTCATATGGTGCATGGTCAGGAAAACCTGCGCTCCCATCTGCTTCAAGAACAATGATATTGTCTCGGTTTAAGAGATTTATATTTTGTTTTGCTGTTGTGACTAGTTCGGGGATGACTTCAAGTGAAGTTATTTTTCCTTTTATTCCTACAATTTTGCTGAGAAGAGTAGCTTGGTATCCGACTCCCGCTCCCACTTCAAGGATATTTTCTCCTTCTTGAGGATCGAGTGCTTGAAGCATCATCATAACTGTTGTTGGTTGAGAGATGGATTGATCTCGAAGGGTTGGGAGAGGTTTGTCTGCATAGGCTTGATGCTGATATTCAGGTAGTACAAACAGCTCTCGGGGGATGTCCACAAAGGCATCGAGGATTTTTTCGGGAATGTTCTTGCTTTGCCAGAACGTGAGGAGATTTTGTTTGGTGGTCATCTTTATGCTCTTTTTAGATATAAAATACTTTAAATATTTAAATATAGAACGAAATTTATTAATTATGTCTTCATTACCACACTTTCCCAGTAAAGTTTTCCTCGCGCCTATGGCGGGTGTTTCTGATCCCGCATTGCGCTTAATCTGTCGTGAACTCGGTGCAGGTCTTGTTGTAACTGAATTTACGAGTATCCATGCGGTTGTTGCTAAAGAAAGATTGATGGGTGATATCACAAAATTTGTAGAATTTTCTCCCCAAGAACGTCCGTTATCTATTCAGTTGTTTGGTTCTGATCTGGTTGCTTTACGAAAAGCAGTGGAAATTGTGAGTCCACATTTCGATATCATTGATTATAATATGGGTTGTCCTGCTCCACACGTTACGGAGCAGATGGCGTGTTCGGCGTTATTACAACATCCAGATCTTACTCGACAAATTTTTCGTACGATGGTGCACGCGACAGATAAACCGGTAACGGTTAAAATTCGAGCAGGGGTCACTTCACCAGATAAATTTTTGGAGATTGGGAGAATTGCGGAAGAGGAAGGATTGCAGATGATTACGTTCCATCCAAGGACTGTTAAGCAAGGGTATGCTGGCAGTGCTGATTGGTCACTTATTAAGAAGCTAAAGCAAGCTGTTTCTATTCCGGTTATTGGTAATGGCGATATTCGTACGCCCGAGGATGCAAAGCGGATGTTAGATGAGACTGGATGTGATTATGTGATGATCGGTCGTGCCGCGTGTCAGAATCCGTTCATTTTTACGCAGATTAATGAGTATCTTGCAACAGGCCAATATCGGGAGATTCCATTTGAAGAACGAATTCGTTTTTTCTTTCGTTATTTAGATTATGCACCTCGGTATTCGACGATCGGTTTTGTGAATATCAAAATCCAAGCGATGAATTTTACTCGTGGTGTTGGTGGTGGAAAAGAATTACGATTTAAGATCGGGAAAGCGCAGACAATGAAGGAACTTCAAGCAATTCTTGCGCCGCTCTCTGGCGAAGAAACGGCGTAATTTTTTGAACTAATTCTTGAGCGGCTAGTTTTGGGTTGTCGTTGTTGATTTGAAAGTCATATGTGATTGATTTAAGTGAGTGGGAGTAGAGGGGGTCATAGTACTGTTCAAAGAGTATTTTCATGGCATCTGCATAGTTTTGGTTATTGAGATTGTCAATAATTTCTTGCTTATGTTTGCTGCTGATGAGGCGGTTCAGCGTCGCAGTAATTTTTTTGCCTGCTTCCACTTTTTCCGGTGTGTCAAGGTACTCTCGGATGGCTGCGGCGATTCGTACTTTGGGTGATCGTTTGATTTCGATATGAATTCCTTTGTTCATCGATTTCCAGACAAATTCAGGGATAAGGACATCGCCGATTCTGCGGCTCTCTCCTTCANNTGAAGTTCCTCTACGCGATGGAAGAGTAGATTTTCAAACTTCTTTTGGGAATTTGGCGTAAGACCGATTGCTCCGTAGAGACTGCTGCGATGCTGGGCGAAATGTTCTAAGTCTACAGAGTTGTGAAACTCCTGGAGAAGTTCTGTTTTTCCTGTACAGGTTAATCCATGCAGTACGACGAGGGTTGGTTTGAGGATATACTTTTGCATTTTTTCTTGAATATACTGACGATATGCTTTGTAGCCTCCATTGAGTTGAAGAACGGTAAATCCAAGAGATTCCAGGAGGGCAGAGATTGTTCGAGAACGCATCCCTCCCCGCCAGCAGTAGATAATCAATTCCCGTTTTTTGTACGCGGATATACTTTTGATATATTCTGACATTTTTGCAGAGAAAAATCCGATTCCTTTTTCGATTGCTTCTTCTTTTGATACTTGTTTGTACAGTGTGCCGATAACGGCGCGTTCTTCGTTTGAAAGAAGCGGGAAATTAAGCGCGTTGGGAAGATGATCTTCTTGAAATTCTGCAGGAGTTCTGGTGTCAATGAAAAGTGAATCTTTATGGTTGAGTGCTTGTTCAACGGAGATTTGGGTGACCATAGGGTATGAGAAGGGTGATGATTGAAAAAGATTGCTGTGGATTTTGGATTAAGTCGGTTTTGTCTATTGAATACGTAAATTATGTTCCGAGAATTAAGACCTCTGGAGCTTCAATACGTCTCCTCAAAATATCCCATTTAAGCAACGAAAAAGCGTTCTTTCTTATTGGAAATAGTGTTGGTCTAAGATCACAAACGAAGTCCGTGGTTAGCCTGAGAACGCACATTTTTGTTATTCTTTCCTATTGAATAAATTATGGTATATAACCCATCTATCTACATAGTCTAAAGCAGATATTAATAATGCATCGCTTCGATCTCTCATTATTGTTTGAGAGTGTTTTGTCAAAATATCTATCTTAAAATATGACTTATCCTCCTCTGTAATGGGCGAGTTCATTCCATCTATAATTGCAGGCAAGGATTCTTCAAAACCTAATCCAATGATTTTTCCCCTTATTAATCCACTTCGTTAAGAAAATTCTCCCACCGCTTCATCATAAAATAAATCCTCTTCCTGTTGATGTCTCTGTTCAGGATCTTCAATTTGAGATAGCTCTTTCAATCTTTTATCGTAATACTGTCTTTGAGCTAGTAATGTATCTCTCATATTTCAAGTCTCCTAACAATTGTCACAACATTCTCCACTGTAAATGGTGTTTCATCACTCCAAAATACCCAATCAAATCCAACATTATTAAGCAATTTAACAACATCATCGGTTCTCAGATTACTTCCATAATAGAGACTAACTGGATGGCAAGAAGAACTCTTAGGGCGAGTTGTACCTATGTAACCATCTAAAACCTCATCGGGAGTGAGTGATCTTACCTTTTTGAGAATAGGATCTACTTTGTAAGTTGTTCCATCGTGTATGAACAATCGCGGCGTTTTGCCTCCACAAATTACTTCAAGGCTTTCTTTGAAAAGGACAGATGGAACTAATTCTTTTAATTCGGTTCCAAGAGCCTCTGTAATTTTTAGATACAGTGGTCTATTTGAATGATTACTTGGGTTGTATGATACTAGGGTAACATCACTATATTCTTCGGTCATTTTTTGCCTCACTGTTATTTTTATTAAGTAGTAACCAAACAGTTATATAAACATATGCGGTGTCAATAGTAACCACTACTTGTGGGGTTATTAGTAACCACTAGGCGAAAATAATATAAGTCTGGAGTGTTTCTAATAGATTATGTACCAAGAAATACTCCAAAAGATGGGATTAAGTACGAACGAAGCTAAAGTTTATGAGGCTCTTCTTACTTTAGGAGTTACTACTGCGAATAAGATTGCGTTAGAGGCAAAAATACAGAGAAGAAATGTCTATGATACCATCAAGAGACTTAAAGAAAAAGGATTGTGTTCGGAGTATATTGAAGAGAATATCATGAAATTTAAAGCAATAAATCCCCAACGATTATTAGATATGTTAAAAGAGAAAGAGGAAACGCTTCAACAAACTCTTCCTGCGATGGTTAGACATTATGAAGCAATCTCCAAAGTTGAGGAAACTATTGTTTATCGGGGGATGGAAGCGATTAAGAATTTGTACTGGGATGTTGTTAAAGTGGGAGAAGATTATTACACTATTGGAGGTAAAGGGAATTGGTTAGATCCGCGCTGGGAATTTTTTCTTCCTCGATTTGATAAAGAACGATTAAAGAAAGGAATAAAATTCCGTCATTTGTTTTATCACGAATTAAAAAATCCTAACCATCCACGTCATGCGATCACAAAAATATTGAAGAACAGTAAATATAGATTTTTACCAAAAGATTTTACTTCTTCCTGTTCAATAATTATATATGGAACTCGTGTTGGTTCTATGACTTGGGGAGAGGAACCAATGGTTGTGGTTACAATTAGTGATGTAATTGCTGAGGGCTATAAAAAATACTTTGAGTTCATGTGGCAACATTGCGAAAAAGGGAATGCTTAAAGAAAAAATGATTCTGAAAACTGCTCTATTGAAAACTCAATTTGTGGTCATCTTTTTATAGTCACGTGTTTATTTGTGGGTATGCATCGCGTTCAGAAGTTATTATGTAATGCTGGGCATTGTTCCCGGAGAAAGGCGGAAGAGCTTATTTCACAAGGCAAAGTACAGGTCAATGGCAAAGTTATTCATCTAGGAGATTCGGCCGAAGAAACAGATACTATTACCATCGACGGTAAACCACTGCGCCGGGAACGAAAAGTCTATTTGATGTTTCATAAGCCCATTCGTTGTGTTACTGCGTTAGAGGATAAAGAGTATAAGACAATTATGGAGTATATTAAAGTGAAAGAGCGAGTCTTTCCCGTTGGCAGGTTAGATTATATGACGGCGGGTTTACTTTTGCTCACCAATGATGGGGATTTCGCCAACGAGATTATGCATCCAAGTCATGAAATTAATAAATCATATGTTGTAGAGACTTTTCGTCCGATTAAAATTGAAACACTTCATCAACTCCAGAGAGGAGTGTTATTAGATGATGGCAGAACAAAACCAGCCCACGTAGGACTCTTAACGCCAACGATTTTGGAGATGTCGATTCATGAAGGGAAAAATAGGATCGTTCGGCGGATGATGGAAGCACTAGGACATCGTGTTCGTTCTCTTACCCGTGTCCGCGTTGGAAAATTATTGTTGGGAAATTTACGCGCGGGTAAATTTAAATATCTGACGGAAGTTGAAAAACGTTTAATTTTCTCTTAGTGTGCTATTCTTCTTCCCTGTCCGGATGGGGTGTAGATAAACCAATCATCTTTGGTTATCGGATGGAAGTAGTCAGCTTCTTCAATGAGAATTTTGGCGGTTGTGTCTTCCACGGCAGCGATTTCAACGCGTACACCTTCCGATTTCAAGTGGCGGACAAGTTCAACATAATCAGAATCGCCAGACATAATGATGATCGTGTCAACTTTAGATGCAAGTTGGGTTGCTTTAATAGAAAGGGGAATGTCGGCAGATTTGTGGCAAGGAACGACGGAGCCATAATAATGTTGATGCAGTCGTTCAGCGAGTTTAGAGGAAATATCTCTCCCTTCGCGGAAGTAAATTAGCCGGTTTAAGCCACGGTTGTTGAGCAGTTTGGGGATGAGGGTGTCGAAGTTAACCATCGTGTTGGTATTTTTGGACTGCTCGTGGATACTGCGTTCAATATTGTTGCCGTCACAGAGGATAGCGACAGATTGGTTAATGAGAATAGTTTTGGCCATAGGAATCAACTCTTTTTAGTTTTGATGTTGAAGAGAATTGGAACTATATAAATATTGATGGTTTTTTCCGAAAGATTTAAATATATTACTCTTGAGTGACAATTTATTTAATTACGCTCACAAAAATGGCATCAAAGAAAGGAATTATCACTGCAGCACTCGTTGTCGGGTTAGCTGCAGCTTCTGTTGTCAATTATGTCAAAACTCATATTACTTTGCCCACACCATTTGGGTCTTTTCCTATTCAACGAAATTTCTTTGGTGGCGAAACGTATTCCTGCTCTTCTGGATTAATCGATAATGGAATTTTCCAAACGGTGACTTATAGAGAGAGTGGAGTAGATAGTTATGGATTTACAGTAGTACATTCAAAAGGAGGGAATATCACCAAACTTGTTGAAAAAGATTTTGTTTTTGCTCGTCGTATTTTAAAAATTCTAGTTCCCGATGGTGCGGAAACCATTGAAGTGTATAGTACCGCTTGGTACAATGGACCTTATGCTCCTGTTTTTGGGTTAGCGAAAAGGGTTGATGATTCTCGCGTGTATCAAACTTGTGGGGCTACGACTTCCAAGGATGGTTCGGCGCGTTTTTATAGCTCTGATGGTATTGATGGTGTTTGCTTAGAGACTATTGCTAATGTCTTTGATTTCAAGTTAAGTTCTCCTATTACAACTTCTTTTGATCCTCGATTGGGTTTATTTTATACACTTAGTCGAGAAGCAAAAAGTATAGAAGAGTTACCTCGTGAAGCTGTCGATTTAATGCAAACTGTTGGAACGAAGTTAGGATCGTATGAAGACCAATTTTATTCTTTGATTCAATGACTTTTAGTGCATAGTGATTTTTAAGGCAAATGTTTAAAAATACTCCTAACAAGTGGTATTTTAATATGGATTTCATAGAACCACATACTTTTAATGACCTCAGTGCTTTAGCGAGAGATCCAAACTCAATTTATGGCGTGCCATTACGCGACGTTCCGTTGAGTGTTGTTGTCGCTGTGACTGGGGCTCCGAGTGTGTTGTTAAGAGCATATTTAACTCTTCTAGGTGATAATTTTCCTGGTGCAGGAAATGTTTATTCTTATGATGTTTTTTCCATGCCTTCTTCTCTTACTGGTTCTCTTGATCGTTTTGTTCGCTTGGGTGATCAACCAACACCATTACGTCGTGTTATGGATACTGAAAGATATTCTGCGAAACACCGATTTCCTTACTTTTTTGATTTTCTGTGTTNNTTTACTTGGTTATGATCATAAAACTCGTTCTGGCCGGTGTTTGTCTGAGGTAGAGTCTCGTCTTCTGGTCAATAATGATTATCGTGTATTTGATGATCCGAGATCAGTTGATGGTTTGCTTGATTCTGAAGTCCATTGCAATCCCACGGGTCTAAATCAAGTTGCTCTTGTTGGTGTTGAAAAAAGAAAACATCCATTTCTTGAGTGGTATAATGGAAGACGTTTTGTTGCAGTGGAGAAAGGAGATTATTCCGCACTAAAACCTATTGTCTTACATTCGGATCGGGAGTAAGTAGGAGCTTACATATGGTAACCGGTTACGATCGTCTTTATCTGAAGAGTGCTTTTGATGCTATTCTTGCTGGAAGAGATGTTTCTTCCAATGTTGCAGATGCTGAACCACTTCTTCGTGGAATCTGGAAGAATATTGCCTTTGCTCAGGATTATGCTGCTCGTGGCGGAACGGGAACAGTTAATGGGCTTGTCGCTGATTTTGCCCCCATTGACAGAATTGGAAATTATCGCGTTGTTCAAACAAAAAAAGGAAGAGATGAACAGCAACGAAGAATTCTTACTTTTCTTGATCAACGTCAAGGTGTTGAGTTTTGTTTTGCGTATGATGAACAACGAGATCGTTCTCTTTCAGTTCAAAGTGTATCAGAAGCTCGTCTTCAGCTTGGTGAGGCGTTAGCTGAAAATGGGCTTGGTCAAAAACTGGGCTTAGGATACCCAGATTTGTTTTTACTTGATCGTTTTTCATTGCAAGCGGTTAATGTATTACGAGCATTGCAATTAGGACGTTATGTTCTTCCTTTTTTTCCTACTGTTGCTCAACGTTCTTTAGTGTATAAAAATCAAGATAATAAATAATTGGCACTTTATTTACCATTTCCAAGCTTCTTCTAATGAAATCGCCCGATAATCTTTTGGAATCATAATGTTGATGATACTTCCATCGCCTTCGTATGCTACTTCTAATAGAGGAAGGTTAAAAACAAGAAGTCCCATTCCCGTTCCTTGATACTGCGGTGAACCACCCGTTCGAAGCTGTTGTAATGCCTGTTGGTGGTCAAAGCCGTTTCCACTATCTCTAATTCTGATAATACAGCCGTTTTCTCCTGCTAATATTTTTACAGAGATAGGGAGCGATAAATCTGTATTATGACTGCGAGTGAGCGAATTTTCCATTACTTGAGCAACAACTGTTCTGAGAAGATGATCGGGAACAATTTCTGTCTCCGATGGAATGGCAGTCAGTATTCTTTCGAGATAACGCGGGGAAAGATTGACGTATACGCCATATTCTGGAACATTTCTGACACAATATGATTCTGGATTTCTCTCAGGAATCCATGATTCAGCAAGAGCTACGTACGTAAAAGAGATCTCATCCATCATTTGGTCAAGAGATTTTTCTACTAAAGTCATGTGTTGTTCCCTTTTTTGGAGAAGTTATAATAAAAAACTGCCCCGGCCGGGATTCGAACCCGGGTCACCGCCTCGAAAGGGCAGTATGATAGTCCGGACTACACCACCGGGGCGGTAAGCAGGCAGAGAAGGAAGTGATTTAAAAAACTTTCTGGCAGTCTCAGCAAAAGTCTTATATACATTCTTTCTGCTTTTGATGGTATGGATGAGCGCAAAGTATTGGGGTTGACGGAACTTGTGACAGTTATTTCACCTCAAGGACAGGAAGAAAATGTTATTGCGAGGATCGATACGGGTGCAACGGCATCGTCTATTGATCAAGAGCTTGCTGCCAGACTTCAACTGGGGCCAATCATCCTCTCAAAAGTCATCCGTTCCGCTTCCGGCGTGCGGAAAAGGCCAGTTATTCAAGCGAAAATTCGTCTTCATGGTCTGCTTATTGAAGATCACTTTAATGTTGCTGATCGCAGTCATATGACCTATACGTTGTTAATTGGGCAAAATATCTTAAAGAAAGGTCTGTTTTTAGTTGATCCATTGAAACATTACGATAAGGGCCAGTCTCATAAACAGAAAAATGATGAAAAATGAAAGCAGCAGTTATTTCTCAAGGCAGTACAAGTTCGATGATGGTTATCGAAGCGATGAAACGCTATTTTGATATTGTCGACCAAGTCCAGTTAAAAGATATTGAAGTTCATCTTGGGAAAGAAGCAGTTATTCTCCACGAAGGGAAAGAATTGGGACAATATGATTGTGTGTATGTGAAAGGTTCATTTCGCTATGCTAATCTCCTCCGTTCTATAGCAACATTGCTAGAGAAGAAAGTTCCCTATATGCCTCTGCCGGCGCATTGTTTTACAACTGTTCATAATAAATTAATTACTCATCTAGTGTTGCAGCAGCATAATATTCCGATGCCGAAAACATACATTTCTTCCTCTACAGATGCAGCGAAGGATATCCTGAAACGAACACATTATCCCATCGTTATGAAGTTGCCAGAAGGAACACAGGGAAAAGGGGTGATGTTTGCTGATTCTTACAGTTCGGCGTCATCTCTTCTTGATGCCCTTGGTGTTTTGAAACAACCTTTTATCATTCAGGAGTATGTTGATACGGGCGGCAGTGATGTTCGTGCTTTAGTTGTTGGTGATAAAGTTATTGCCGCGATGCGCCGACGTGCAAAATCCGATGAACAGCGGGCGAATATTCATGCGGGCGGCGTTGGTGAACCGGTAACATTAACCCGTGAAGTCAGTGCGTTGGCGGTAAAAACGGCAAGAGCATTAGGTGCAGATGTTTGTGGTGTTGATATTTTAGAAGGGTCTTTAGGTCCTGTTGTGGTTGAGGCAAATATTTCACCGGGTTTGCAGGGATTAAGTAAAGTTACAACTATTGATCTTGCTAATGAGATTGCTCAATTCTTTCATCAACAAACTGAGAAAGTGATCTTGTCCACGAAACAGCAATCGACTAGTAATACGATGAATGAACTTGCGCTCCAAGAAGATCCTTCTGGTTGTCAGGAGATTATTACACCACTTAATTTTCGCGGGGAACGGATTGTCCTGCCGGAAATGGTTACGCGTTTGGCAAAATTAGATGAAAATAAAGAGTATCTGTTGCGTCTCAAGAAAGGTTCTGTCGAGATTAAAGAGTTCACGGTTCGGAATCTTTAAATAGGATAATTGTTTTTCTTTTTGCGTTGTCTGTAAAAAAGGGGTGTAATTTATTCGTACGATACTCATAGTTGTACTGGTGTTCCTACTGGGATCTCTCTCTGTTTTTGGAGAGGATATTTCTTCCTGTCAAACTCTCGCTCAACCGAATACAACGTATTTTATTACCTCTAATATCACGACGAATGCTACGTGTTTTACGATTACGGCGGATAATATTATTCTTGATGGGCAAAACTACTCTATTTCAGGGACTGATGCTCTTTTTTCGTATGGAGTTTTTGCTTCCGGCCGGCAGAATATTACTCTTCAAAATATGAACATTAGTAATTTTTGGTATGGGATCTCATTTGAGTATACAAATGATTCTTTTGTTTTTGATTCTCATCTTCTTTCAAATTCTCGTGCCATCTCAGCACTCTTCAGTAATTCTCTTTTTGTATCTCATTTATTTTTTAATGACAGTATCTCGGGCGGTGTTTGGTCCTATGGTGGCGATTCTCTTTTAGTTGAAAACAATACTTTTACGTATGGGGCCGGTGGAGTTTATGTTTATGGAGGCGATGACTTTTTAGTTCGAGATAATACTTTCTTTTCTAACTCCGGTATAGAAATAAGTTCTTGGCTTACAACCAATGGTATTATTGAAAAAAATCAGATTGGTCTTAATTATTATGATAATGGTATTCGGACAGATCATAGCAGGAACATCATCATTCAAAATAATTATGTTGCTAATCATTGGTTTGATATTGGGATAATTTCTTTTAATACTTCCAATGTCACTATCTCTGGTAATACAGTCCTGCAAAATAATGAAGGGATTCATCTTGTTTTGTCTCCTAATTCATCAATTTTTAACAATACGATTAATCAATCTAATGAATGGGGCGGGCAGGCAAATCAAGAGGGAATTTATCTAGACCAAAGCTCGGATACGCTCATTGAAAACAATACTGTTGATCTTGCGCTGAGGGCAGGGATATTTGTCCGTTTTTCTAACAGAACTGTTGTTCGGTCTCTTACGGTTCGAAATAATAGTTATGGTGTTTCTGTCCAAGACAGTGTCAATGTCTCTGTTACAAACATTACGTCATATGGCAATGGATATGGGTTCTATTCTCCGCGCAGAGTAC
>DUGB01000131.1 GCA_013331555.1 Candidatus Woesearchaeota archaeon | reverse complement strand
CTTACCATGATCAACGTGTCCAACACATACTAACAGAATCTTGCGGATGGCCATAGGATTGCACAGAGGAGGGTGTTTTTAAATTTAACCGCCAAGGAATGGTTTATAAGATTAAACAATTTTCTGTTGCTGAATGGTTTTTAACGAAAAACATAAAGTGTGGTTATTTGTGTTGTTCTTTGGATTAGTTGTGGTCGCGGTGGGGTATCTTATTGCACCGTATATACCTGCTTTGCTCTTAGGGGGATTGCTGGCATATTTTCTTCATCCGTTTTATTTGCGAATTGCAACAAAAGTGNNATTAGAGAAAACTGTGCAGGGGAAAAAAATATACTCTGTGCCGCACTAGAATTTGTACCTCCCAATACAATAACAGGAAAGATGCAAGAACTCTTGCAGAAATCAGTTTCGTTTCTGGTAACAAGTATTGGAAGTCTAGTGCAAGGAATAGTGGCCGCGGGGGTGTTCATTGCAGTGATGGGTTTCTCAACATCGTATTTCTTAGACCATGGAAAGAATATCAAAGAGACAATTATGAGATTACTTCCACTGCGAGCGCAGGATAAAGATAGAATCATGGAACGATTGGAAGAGACAATGAACGCAGTGATAATGGGAAATGTAAGCACTTCTTTTCTACAAGGGATTGTCGGAGGAATTATTTTTGCACTGGCGGGAGTGCCGGCAGCAGCCTTTTTCGGTTTCTTGATGGCAATTTTGGCATTTATTCCTGCCGTAGGACCGGCTTTAATCTGGTTGCCCGCAGCAGTTTATATTGCTGTGATTGGCAGTCCTTGGAAAGGTGTTTTGATGGGAGTTGCGTGTCTTCTTCTGCTAGGCAGTATTGACAATGTTCTTAAGCCAAAGTTAATTGGGAATAAATTAAAATTATCGTCCTTCGCAGTTTTTCTGGGGGTATTGGGAGGATTGAAATTATTTGGAATCTTTGGACTAATTTTAGGACCAGTACTGTTTGCGTTATTGGCAACGTGTGTAAATATTTATCAAGAAATGATTAAATAAAGATAGGCCACGGTTGTGATTAATCCATGATGCAAGAACATTCCATCAAACTCAATCTGAACCTTCCCGAAAAAGATGTATCACGAGAGATGGATGTTTTTTATAATCCCGTGATGATCTCAAATCGGAACATTTCAATTCTGGTATTAAAATCATGGCCTCAAGATCATTTACGGATAGCAGACCCATTGGCTGGATCGGGAATACGATCATTACGTTTCTTACAAGAACTACCAGCGAAGAAAATAGAGCATATTACAGTAAATGATGCTAACGAACTGTTTCCTAATGAATGGAAGAAAAATATTCAACTGAATTCGATAAAAACAAAAAAAGTTGTTGTGACAAACGAGGAAGCGTCGTTGTTTCTTCTGAAGCAAGAAGGATTTGATTATATTGATATTGATCCGTACGGCAGCCCTAATCCATTCTTGGCAGCGGCAGTGGCACGATTGTCACGGGAAGGTATTCTAGCAGTAACGGCAACAGATACGGCAGCGTTGACAGGAACGTACCCGAAAGTAACGCAGCGGAAATATTGGGCAACATCATTGAAAAATTACCAGATGCATGAAATAGGATTACGAATATTGATTCGACGAGTGCAATTGCAGGGAGTGCAGTTTGATAAAGCGTTGATGCCGATTTTAAGTTATCATAAAGATCATTATTTTCGGATTTATTTCAGGGTTGAAAAAGGGAAAGAAAAATGTGATGTATTACTAAAGCAAATGAGGTATTTCTTATTCTGCAGAGCGTGTCTGCGCTTTACAACCAGTATGTTTAATTGCGAACACTGTGTCTGCGGAAAAGACCTGGAATTTGCTGGACCGTTGTGGGCGGGCGATATTTTTGATAAGAAGTTGATTAAAACAATGGTGAAGATGAATACATTTCCAGAAGAAGAATCGCTCTTGAGGTTGTTACATGAAGAATCAGAAAATCAAACCGCAGGTTTCTATGATCTTCATACTCTGGCGCGATTGTATAAAGACACGCCGCCAAGACAAGATAGATTTTTGTCTTTGGTTAAAGGTACGAGAACGCACTTTTCTCCAACGGGATTTAAAACGAAGACACCCTATGAAGAATTGAAAAAAGCATTTACTGAGGCAAATGAGAAATAGAATGAAAAAGATACTAACGGATGCAGAATGGAAACATAAATTGACTCCTGAACAATATCGCGTTTTACGCGAGAAGGAGACAGAAGCACCATTTACTGGTAAATTGCTGTATAATAAAGAAAAAGGGATGTATGTTTGCAGGGCGTGCGGCAATACGTTGTTCTCTTCCGACACAAAATTTGATGCCGGCTGCGGCTGGCCAAGTTTTTGGAACCCGGCGGAAAACAAGAATATTATTGAAAGAGTGGACAAAAGTCATGGCATGATCCGCAAAGAAATACTCTGCGCCCGCTGCGGCGGACATTTAGGACACGTTTTTGATGACGGACCAAAACCAACAGGAAAGCGATATTGTGTGAATTCGGCGGCGTTGGGATTTATAAAAAGTGTTTCTTCTCATAAGTAGTATTTTGAACACAAATTTATAAAATAAGTCCACTTCGAAAAGAACATGAACGAACGTTCTTCTAATTCACGATTGGTATTAAGCGGCACAGTACAATTTCTGAGTGA
>DUGB01000077.1 GCA_013331555.1 Candidatus Woesearchaeota archaeon | reverse complement strand
GCTAAGAAGTCAAAGATAAGTTAAGTTTTAGATTCACCCCATTAAGAGGTTTTAGATGACAACATTAAGTCCAGCAGATCCAGAGTATCGTTCTAAGCTGTTAATTCAGCATGGTTTCATTAAAGAAGAAGTTTCCGGTAGTTATTTCTATAATGAGAAAATGAAAGAATATGAGCCCGTCGAAGGATATAAAGTGTCTGCTCGAGATGCGGATGAGGAATTTATTGAAATCATTGATAATCAATATGGAACAACGGGTTTTCCTTCTGCCCGGAAACAATATCACTTGATGTGGGAAGTGTTTGATTTAAGTTTAGAAGAGCCATATTTCTGGATTTTGGACACGCTGAAAATGTCTTTTCCAATTGTGGAAAAGCTAGAGGATTCGTTTGCGGCAGCAGAGAATTCCGCTTTTTTTGGAGTCACCCAGCAGCGTTTAGGTGCGCAGCAGGATAAAGTCTCACAGTTTCTTGCTACAACGGGGAAAATGATCAAAGAACTGTTTCAGATGGTGCGGGAGCTGCGGATTATTGATGAGCGGTTGGATTATTTTAATGGAGCGGAGGAACAGTTGAAGAAGCCGCTTGACAAGCGGGAACGGGGAGCAATAATCACGTTGAAAGGAATGTTTGTTGATTTAGTTCAAGGCGGCGGGAAAAGTGCTGCTTCAGTTTATGGTATGGCGCGGGAGTTGGAGTATGTAACTTTGCCGGATTTATTTTTTGACGCTCCGCCTTTCAAAGATGATGCTGAATCACAGAGACATATTGACGGTTTACGCAAGGATTTTAATGATAATGTGCTGCGAGTTTTACACCGTCATTTGCATCAGTTTCGAAATTGGAAAGTTCGGACCCACCAAGAGCATCAAAGCAGGCGTAAATTTATGAAAGCGTATTTACTGCAGCATTATCGTATTGTGGAGATGTATATTAATTGGGCCAAGCCATATCTACGGAATGTGGCAAAATTATCGATGAAAGAAAGTTCGATGGATTCGCCAGACTTAATTTCTGCGTTTGAAGGCAGTATGCTCGATGTCGAGATTCTTGCTCGGAAGAAAAAGGATAAAGCAAATGGATGTATTTTGGCAACGTTCAATTATCGTACCCGTCCGGAGTTGAAAGTTGTCCAGGAAGGATATCAACGCGGGCCGGTTCATGTTGGCAGACTGGAGATGGTATTTCGGGTGTATGGGTGGACTGATCAGCAGGTTGAGAATTATAAAAAGTTGAAGAAGAAAGAGACCTTGTTGTTGTTTGGAGAAATTTCTGGTTCTGTTCGCCAAGCAATGGAGGCATTGGGTGATGAATTAAAACAATATTTAGACGAAGCAGAAGGTGACGAGAAAAAAGAGGAAAAGAAAAGCACTGCTCCTGCTCAAAAGAAGAAAAAATCGATGATGGAAGCGTTGCTTGGTGATTTTTATACTTCTCCGGCGAAGAAAAATGCAGAGGATGTTCAAACTGCAGAACAGTTGTATGCTCAACGGAGAGCGATGGAGGATGCGTTGAAAGGACTTGTTCGTGATGCGAGTGGTTCTTGTTTTGGGATGTACAAGGCATTCAAGAAAGGGCATCGCATGGTTATGTGGTGAACCACTTATAAGTAGTTATAATTAGAAAGATATATAAATAGTATTCTTTTTTCACTGTTTTACTTTTATAGGTGCACAATGGGTTCAATAGACGAAGTAGTAGAATTGCCTTATTTGCCAGGGGGTAGTCCGGATTCTGGAACGGTTTCAAATTCTGATGGAAAGAGGAGATATCATCGACCTGCTAATTCTCTTCCAGAAGGAAGATCTCGAGCAGATTATGATGCTCTGATTCGTGAAGGTCTTCCGTTGGTTGAAAAGTTAGCTTCATCCTTTGTGAGAAGGTTACCTTCTCACTCTGATTGTGATCGTGATGATTTAATGGCAGAAGGGGCGATGGCACTCCTTAAACTCGCAGAAAGTTATGATCCTGCAAGGGGTACTTTTCAATCGTATGTTGATAAAAGAGTTAGGGGAGCAATGCAAGATCATCTCCGTGTCATGGACTATTTGACTCGTGGAGATCGGCGACGCGTTAGAGAACTTGAAAGATTTGAACGACAACGTAATAGTGCTCCAATTTTAGAAGAAGAATTGGAAGCAACAGGATTTACTCTAGAACGACATCGGCGTGCACGTTATCTGCGAGGAATAACTCACGTTTCATTAAATCATCCTTCGGATCCAAAAAGAAGGGATGGATTCATCGATATAGAAAGTCTAGGTGCAACTTCCGAAGAGGATTATTATCGATGTCAGCAGAGAGAACAACTGTATCACCTTGTTGGTGAGCTTCCTGATCAACTACGTATAGTGGTTTCTCTTTACATTTACAATGGATTAAAATTTCATGAGATTGGAACTGTTTTAGATGTATCTGAATCAAGAATTTCTCAACTCTATAGAAAAGCGACCGAAAAATTACAAAAGATGGTTGAAAGAGAAAATTTTTAGGAGATGGCACTGTTGATTGTTCATGGTATTTATTTTCTCTTTGAAGAGATTATGTCGCTGATCTGAAACACTCTCTTTTTAACGATACTTTTTTATCGTTCTAATCATTTACAGTTGGATGGATAATTTACGCAACCTGCCACCGGAAGAACGCTTACGGCGTTTGAAGAGGATCGAAGAGGAGAAAAAGAAAGAGATTGACGCTGCCCGCAAAGCAATTCAAGAAAGTGAGGAAGAATTAACCGAGCAGGACAAAATAAAAGAAAAAATTCCGATTCCAGAAGTGTCACAAGATGATGAGCGTGGGCTGAGTGAAGGAGGAAAAGAACTTCTCCGTACACATCATGGTACAACGCCGAAAAAAGAATGGTCTGCTGCTGCGGTTGAAGAAACGAAAAAGAAAAGTGACTCTTTAGAAGATGTTGTCGAGGAAGAAAAAGGCAAATTTGCCTCTTCACCCCGTAATGTTGAGTATGGTGTTGTTCGCGGACAGTCAATGCGCGGCGATTATGTTCAGCAGTTGAGTCAGGCCCCGATGAAACAATTAAGTCAGGAGATGGCTACGTTGTATCAAGCAACGGAAGAGAAAGGCTATGTTTCAGGGGAAGAAGTTCGGCGGGCGCAGTATATTGTGGGAGCAGTCGAGGAAAAGCTGAAAGCAGTTGATGAAGGGCGTTATTCGTTGTCAGAGGACGTGGCGCAGGCAGCATTGTTAACACAGCAGATCGGATCCCAGATGCAGACTCTATATCAATCAAAGAAGCGGAGTGATATTCATGATTGGTATCAGGGGATGTAGCGGTCAGGAAACGTTTATATAGTTTTTTTTCTTTGTCTGAATAATGGTTGATTTTGGGACGGGTTACTTCATGCCGATGGATCGAGAATATGGTCATCAGAGCCATGCTCATGATAATTGCGGCCACGATCATGGTCATAGCGCTCAAAGCGGTTCTTCAACAGGTGATGTGGGTGTCGGGATCAAAGATTTAGGTGTCAGTGCAGCGTTCGGCCCAGTACCAAATGTTCATGCGATGAATGCTAAAATTCGCGGCGGTGCGAAGACGCTCGAAATTGGTTTCTTTGGATATGGGAAAGGATCAGGTCAAGGACAAACACCGGAAACATTTGGTAAATTGCAACGGCAGGCGTTAGCGGAAACTGGTCGAGCAAACAAAGTTAATTTTACAACGCACACGTCTGTAGGTGTTTATGGTTTGGCGGGAATGGATCAGCAAGGGAATTTTAACAAACAAGGTAAGGAAATGAATATTCAGGAAATTCGTCGGGCGATTGAATTTGCGGCGGATGTTGGTCAAGGTGGTCCTGTTGTTGTGCATACAGGGGAATTCCAGCGAGCAGTGGTCGAAGCGGAGTGGAATAAAGGGGAAGACAATCCGTATGCCGGTAAGTTCAAGATGTACGAAGGCGAGGAAGAACGTGCATCATTTCGAGTAGTGGATAGTAGAACTGGTGGCGTTATTCAGGAAGCACGACGGAATAGGGCGGTCACGAAACCAGTATGGCGTCGTGCAGATCGTGATTATGAAGGGATGAATGAAGATGGAAAACCTGTTTCTATCCAAAAAGGAGATTATATTGATTATTTTGGTCGACAATTAAAGCGCGAGCATCGTGTTCCGGAATTCGATGATGAGAACCAGAAATTTAAAACAACACAAGTGGGCTGGGAAGAACTTAAAGTTGAAGCTGAGGAGATGACAAAAGAAGCGCGTGATGAATGGCGTAAATGGAGAAATACTTCTTCGGCTGAAGAGCGTAAGAAAATGGAAGAGAAATCACCATGGTCTCGTTTCATGAAAGATGAGTTTGATGAAAAGAGTGTGAAAATCCGTCCGGAGGAGGCTTATATTCTTGCGACGCTGGAAACGAATGCAGCGAACAGCCGTGGTTGGGCGTATTATTATGGTGGTGATTTTAAAGAAATTATTGATAATATCAACATATTGGAGAAAGCCCGCCGTTTTTATGACGAAGCGGAACAGAATGCAGTAACAGAGGAAGAAAAAGAAAAATATAAACGAAAACTTGGACAATTAATTCCTGGGATACATGAAACCGAGCGAGGTGAAATGAATATTACTCAAATCATTGACCGGCAGTTAAGCGGTCTCAAACTTCAGATGCGTCGTTCGCAGGAATCAGCGTCGTCTCAATGGTCGCAAGCGGAAACGGCGAAGGAGACGATGAAGTACGTGGAGAGTGCAGAAACGTATGCGTTACGGGAAGCGTATGATGCGTATGCGCAGGCGGCGGTGACGGCGATGAGGCACAGTGATGCGTTGAGCAAAGAGAATAAGCTGAAGAAACCGATTGCAGTGGCACTCGAGAATCTTTTTCCGGAATCATATGGTGCACATCCGGAAGAATTAATCCAACTTGTTGAAAAAAGCAGGAAGACGATGATTGGAATTTTGACTAGCAAAGAAGGGCATTATCGGATGTCTGAAGAAGAAGCACGGAAAAAAGCAGAAGCGCATATCACTGCCACGTTTGATACTGGACATTTGAACATGTGGCGAAAGTATTGGCGTGGTAATCCTGAAAAGAGTATTCAAGAGAATGATGATGCTTTTGATAAGTGGACGATTGATCAGGTTAAGAAAATGGTTAAGGCCAATATCATTGGTCACGTGCACTTAGATGACAATTATGGATATCAAGATGAGCATCTTGCGCCTGGCGAAGGTAATACGCCAATCAAAGATATGGTCAGGGTGTTGAAAGAAGCGGGGTATAAAGGGGAGTTAATCGTTGAGCCTGGAGCTGATTATTCTCAAGATGTATCTGGATTTCATAGTGTGATGAAGACGTGGAAATTGTTTGGCAGTTCTGTCTATGGAGCAGGGAGTGGTTTCGCTGGCCGTCGTTCGTGGGGTCAAGTTGGGTCTGGTTCGTTTGGGTATGGTCATCCGCCGTACTTCACGTTTGGAGCGTATTCGCCTTCTGAAGATTGGACGTTATGGAGTGGAGTGCCGTTAGAGTAATCACTGTAAAGAGACTAAATATCCAAAGTTTTATATACCTCTTCTAAAATCCTATTGCCTATGATACCTCGAAAATTACTTTTGACTGGTCTGGGTGCTATTGTTGCTCTCGCTTGCGCTACTTCTAACCCTCGCAAACCTAGTTTTGAAGTAACATTTCCTTTATCACCTGATTCAGAAGTAGGTTATCGAAGAGAGTGTCCTCAATCTCCTATTAATTTCAGAGAAATTATAACTTTCACTGATTATCAAGCAGAGAAGACAGATGTTGCCGTCTATGATCACTATAGGGGTTTTAGCGACGTTAGTGGTCCTATTCGGTTTGGCTTTACAATGTGGTCAAAGATGCATGAAGTTTTAGGAGATAACTATTCTCAATTTATGAGGGGACGTGATCAATTTGAGAGAGAGTGTAGAGAATATAATACTTCCCTGAGCCAACGTTAATGTATGACTTCATAAAAAAATATTATAATACTTTATTTTGTTTATGTCAATCAATGATTCAATCCTCTCTTGTCTTTGAGAACATTAGCACAATCCTTACTGTTGTGGCATGCCAAGGGAGGAGATGTTAAGATTGGTTCGTTGGTTTTTAGTTTTAATCTCATGGCTGTATAATAAATACACTAGTTCATCCGGGGTCAATTGGGTTACAAAATGACGCAGTTGGTCTGTGCGCATGGATATCACCTCTCTTTTCTTTGGAGTTAGGAGAAGTCTATTTATAAATCGCTTATGGAGGGGTACTGCAGAAGATTCATGCACAATCTTTTTAAATAAAGCCGTCAATTTGTTACTTCTAAGTAATTTATAGGTGAATCTATGTACTGGTTATTTTACACGCCGCAATGGTTTAATGGATGGGATATTGCCTTTGACCTCGTTGGACTGCTCGTTACGTTTCTTATCGCTGCGTACAGCTGGCGGATTTATGGTTTAAATCGGGAAAATAAATTTAAGTATCTTTCTCTTGCTTTTTTATTGGTATCTTTAAGCCTTTTAGTGAAAGCGTTTTCGAGCAGTGTTTTATATTATGGCGGTGTTCGTGAGGTTATCGTTACGGCGCTTGGTCCTGCCGTTGGTCCAGAACTCCGTTTTTCAGAAATCTTGTACCGCTCTGCGTTTTTCGCTCAGATGGTGACGACGTTAGGAGCATGGTTATTAATTTTCTTCATCTCCCAAAAATCGCGTGCACGTTTGAATAAGTTGTATGAAGTTTCACAGATTGGTTTGTTTGTGTATTTGATTGTGTTAATTTCCGTAGTTGCCAATTTTCAGTATGTTGTGTTTTATTTGACGAGTGTTGTTTTGTTGGCACTGATTGTGTTAAATTATTATAAGAACTACTTGAATACCGATGGCAATTCCAACGCCTGGCGAGTTTTGACTTCATTTATGCTAATCTTTTTTGGTAATATCCTTTTTATCTTTGTTTCACTCTGGGATACATTGTATGTGTTCGGAGAAGTGTTCACGTTAGGAGGTTATTTACTCCTCTTGTGGACGTATCATTCCATTGTTAGTAGGTAAAAAAAAGTATGGCAACACGTCGCTCCCGTTTAGAATTGATTTATGACATCCTTTTGTCTATTCAGAATAAAGGTGGAAGAATCAAGCCCACTCACTTGATGTATAAATCCAATCTTTCTCATAAATTGCTTAATAGTTATTTAGAAGAACTGATGCAACGGGAACTTGTGCAGATTCAGGAAGAATTCTCCCGCAAGAAGCTGAAAAGCACGAAAACAGTTGTTTTGACGGACAAAGGAATTGGTTTCTTGGCAGAGTATCGTCGGATGCGGGATTTTACGAATGCGTTTGGGTTGTAAACTGCTGCTTACTTTAACAAGGTCACTTCTGGCAGTCCACGGAAATCATTATCTCGAGTGATAAGCTGGGCTTTCCGTTCTTGTGCGGTGGCATAAATAATGGCATCTGCTGCTGCTAACTGATACTGGATAGAGAGCTGCACGGCACGTTCTGCAATTTCAATCGAAACGGGAAAAATCAAACATTTCTTATGCAAAAAGTCCATCAGTGTTGTAATCTTTGTTGGATCAACTTTGTTTTTATACAATTTTCTTTTGATCTCAAACAGAGAAAGAGTGCTGATGATGATTATCTCAGGACTATCAATAAGTTCAGTGTACTTTTTTTCAAAAAAGTAATCGAGCCAAACGGATGTGTCAATGACTTTAGAATCGGTCACGCTTGTCTCGTACCCCTTTGTAATTATCCTTTGAAGAGCAGCCTGACAAATATCCTCCTAATGATTTTTCTGCTACTCTCATTAGCACTATTTTCTTAATTGCTTCATCGTACGATGCTGATTTTGTTTCTTCTTTTACTTTCTTTAGTAGTTCAAGTGTGTCATCCTGTATTTGTACGGTCGTGGTCATATAAATCTATAATTATATAGTTATATAAAAAAGTTCCGCTTTTAATCTATTTTTAGGATAAAATTCTTAACTGCCACTCCATTTAGCGTTTAAGATGAATATTTAGATTTTTGATGAGTAAACGATGGTTAAAAACACAATAAATAACTCTAAAATTATCGTTGGTGTAGATGAAGCCGGCCGCGGGCCAGTTCTTGGTCCGTTAGTGATGGCGGCGTTGGCATTCAAAGAAGAGGATATTAAGAAATTGGAGTGGCTGGGCGTTAAAGATAGCAAATTGTTAAGTGCCGAGGCACGTGAGGANNGATGCGATTGATCTTTCTCTGACGGCGGAAGGAACAAACTTAAACTGGCTGGAAGCGGATACCTCCGCTCGACTAGTGTCGGAATTAGATCCAGATGTGGCGATCGTTGATTGTCCGAGTGTGAATATTTCTGCGTATAGTGCTTACTTCAAGAAAAAAATTGATCCTGCCGTTGCTCAGAAGATGGAGTTAAAGATGGAGCATAAAGCGGATCTTCATCACCTTCCGGTTGCTGCGGCATCGATTGTCGCCAAAGTGATTCGAGACAGGTCTATTGATCATCTTAAATTAGAAATTGGGATTGATTTTGGTTCTGGATATATGACTGATCCCAAGACGCAGGATTTTTTGGCTAAGTATGCTGAAGTGCATCCACAGCTCTTTCGGCGTCAATGGCAGTCGTATAAGAATGTACAGGAGAAGAAAAAACAGAAGAAGTTGGGCGAGTTTTGAGGTTTTATCTGTTGAGAACTTTGCAAAATTCAATTGATCAAGTGCAAAGTTCTAAAGAGAATTTGAAATAGACGTAATTTTGGTATCAAATGAACAACTAATTTGTCAAAATTACTATTTTTCAAACTTCTCTGTTCCACAGAGCATTAAAATAGTTTAGGTGTGATATTACGATTTCTTTATTGTTTATCTTGAGAACGAATGGTTTTTTTGACCATTGGATGAATACACAGTTTTCTCCATAAATTATTGTGGTTGTGGGGTTTGCAAACTGATGATCTATGAACTTATATTCTAATAATTCTCTTCTCTTTAATTCTGAACTTATGGTTTTAGGAAAAATTGACCTTTGTTTGATCCCTAACTCTATTCTTCTTTTATGCCATAGATCGAAATACGGTCCAAATACTTCCTTAAACTGCAATTTTGAGGCAATCAATGATATCGGCTTTTTCGTTTGAATGATTTCCTCAAAGATCATACGTAAGCCTTTTTTCCCAACAAAGATACTTGCTTCTAGTGGTTTGGTGTTTATGGGTTTCAGGCTACTTATTTCTCTGAAAATATTATTTTTGGTTATTAACAGTTCATCTTCTTTTTCCCTAATCATGTTTAGTAGTGAATCAACTGTACTTGCTTGAAACCATTTTACTTTATTTTTAATTATCAGAGAAATAATGCCCTTTGTGATTAATCTATCTAATGCTTCATAAACATTGGTTCGATTAATTCTTGTTTCGGAACTTATTTTATTAGCGTAACTGCTTCCAGTTGTAAGCAGGTGAATATAGATCTTTATCTCCGAGGGGCTGAATCCAAGGGAGGCTAATTCTTTTTCAATCATACCATTTTAGTACTATCTTAATTTATATGTGTTGTGGTGTAATACAACAACTATTATTTTTATATGCCACTTGTTCTAGAACTTCCTAATGTATATTTAACTCAAACAGGATTAACTACTATGAGTACTTTAGAAACTAGGATACGCTCTCCAATATTTGTATTTGGATCCCCTAATAGTGGAACGACTATTTTATGGAACGCTCTTAAATCTCATCCGGGTGTTGCCGGTCCTGATAAGGAAGGTCAGGATCTAGAAGGTATGCCCAAACCAATGACTCATTTCTTAGGATTACACACATTTAGAATGTGGGCACATTACTTACATGACCAGCCTCATTCCCGATGGGGTGAAGATCATTTACCAGGATCTCAGCTTCCTTATTATGCTACTGAGCGAGATTGGATTCCAGAACATCAATCTCAATTGGAACAAATTTATGCACAATATTTAACCGAGGGGAAGAGATTATGTGACAAAAGTCCGGCCCATACTTTGCGAGCACGATTTCTACAGCGATGTTTCCCCGATGCTCGATTTATAGCAATTGTAAGGAATGGTTATGCCGTTGCCGAAGGGATAGTGAGAAAAAGAAAATTTGATCCCGACCGACCACAGTTTAATGGGTTACCTACTGAAATTGGTGATGCCGCGTGGCAATGGCGAAGAGCTAACGAAGTAATTGTTTCTTATCAAGACTACTCTCTATTAAAAAATTATAAGATTATCCGCTACGAAGATTTGGTACAAGAACCGAGACTCACTCTCAGTGCACTTTTTGAATTTTGTGGTCTTGATTCGGTTACTTTAACGACTCCTGAATTTGAACAAAATTTGAACTCCAGACAGATTTCGAGATTAAAACCTCATCAAATTGGAACTATATCAGAAATTGCTGAACCAATGCTGGCTCGTTTTGGATATACTATTCAAAATATTCAAAAGAAAATTTACTGGTTGACCGGGCTGCCATGCAGTGGTAAATCAACAATAGCGCAAGCACTTTGCGGGCATCTTGATGCTCAAATACTTGATGGTGACAAAATACGAGCGATGGTTCAGAATCGGGACTTCTCATTAGAAGGTAGGGCAACGCAGATGAGATACGTTGCCGCTATGGCGTATTTTTTACATCGGCAGCAGAACGTCATTGTTTCACTTGTAAGTCCACTCAGAGAAGTGAGGGAAGAAATTAAACGTCAATTTTTAAACGTGGTGGAAATCTATGTTCAGTGTGATGTTGAAGTATGTAAACGCAGAGATGTTAAAGGGATGTATGCCCGTGCCTCTTCTGGCGTGTTGTTGAATTTTACTGCTGTTCAGCAGGAGTATGAACCACCACTGAATCCACATCTTGTTGTAAGAACCGATGTTGATTCCATAGAAAGCTGTGTTAATCAAATTTTATCCTACGCACGCAGAGATTATGGGGAGATTTGATACAATGGTAACAGTTCAATTAATTCAACCACCACGAAGTCAAGGATATGGCGATAACTCTCGATCAGCATGTTATGTCCCTTTGGGATTAGTTTCTATTGCAACATATGTCCAAAGCCAATTGCCAAATGCTCGGGTTGAAATTCTTGATGGGGAATTTTTCGATGTTAATGATATTATTGATAGATTAAAACCTGGCTCTTTTGTTGGACTTGATACTAAAGCACCGAATTATGAATCAGCACTTTTAATTGCACGGGCTGCTAAAGATATTAGCTGCCGAGTAATTTTAGGAGGAGTGTATGCGAGCGCAATACCCGAAAGAATTCTATCTTATCGAAGTGCAATCGTTGATCACCTTGTTGTGGGGTACGGTGAAATTCCTGTTGTTGAAATAATTAACGGGAGAACTGATCCTCTGATTAGAAACGGTTCTCCTGCTTTTAATGATATACCTTTGCCAAAGAGGGATCTTTTTCTTGATCTTGAACCATACATTGAAAACTTCCAAAGGCAGCATAAGACCTGGGGAAATCTTAGAGCTACGAATACATTCACTCACGTTGGTTGCAAATATCGTTGTTTATTTTGTGAGAGAACCAAGCCGACAAAAGGAGTTTATTTTGTTAACCCACCTCGTTTTTGGGAGGAAGTAACCTCTCTTGTTCAAACTCATGGAATAGATTATGTTGTTGACTTTAGTGATACTCTTACTCAAAACACTGATTTCTTACGTGATCTTGTGGAAGCAAAACCAGCTATTATAAATCCCCAATTTCATGTCTTCTCCACAGCAGACGGAATAAATTCTGCTACGATCGAACTGCTTCAGCGTCTTAATGTTAAGCATGTTTTCGTTGGTGTTGAATCTGGTGATGAAACGTTGGCTAGGACCATTCATAAAGGGAGGGATTTTTCTCCTAAAATGACATTTGATGCCATAGCTCAATTAGCTGCTGTAGACATAAAAGTAACTCCCTCTTTTGTACTTGGATTGCCGGGAGAAAGTAAAGAAACACTTCAAAGAACGTATGACCATGCGCGAAAAATTTATGATATTTTCAACTTTGAAGAAATTTTCTGTGCTGGATTGATTCCATTTCCAGGTTCACCTGCATTTAGAAGATTAGAACAAAGAGTGGAAGCACGAGGTCAATTATTCTATCGTGATATTTACGATCCGGAGCAACTCCGAGAATTATGGATTTCTGAATTCTGCAATGTTGATTCTAAAGAAATTATGGAATTCACTGATAAACTACTTGGTTTAGGAAAATATAGGATTACCATTCGAAAAGAAACTACTGCTGGGGTTGGTTCTGATGATGGAGTCTAGGTATTTTGGTAAAACCGGAGAGAAGATCTTTGTTATTGGTTTAGGGACTTATGGTCATGGTGATGCCTACGGGGGCATACGTAAAGAAGAGTCATTCGAGATATTTAAGTCTCTTCTTGAAAAATTTCCTGATGATGCTAAAATTCTTGTCGATACTGCCCCTCGGTATGGGGAAGGGAGGGTTGAACAGTGGATTGGTGACTTTATGAATCTCCTTGGAAGGGATCGTTTTCTAATCGCAACCAAAGGAGGAAGACATATTGAAGTAGGTAGAGTTAATGAAAAAGATTTTACATCCAAGTTCATCGAAAAAGATTTGGATGATAGTCTCAAAAGACTAAATTTGAGCCAAATATTTCTGTATCAACTGCATAATCCTGGTTTAGATGTAATTAAAGAAGGGTCTATTTTTAAGTTACTAGAATATTTTGTGATTCAAGGTAAAATAAAGTGGTATGGGATTTCCATTGATGATCCTGCAGAAGGACTTGCAGCGATAGACATTTGCCGCTCTCAAGGGCATCATCATTTAGCTTCGTTACAACTGATTTACAATTTGCTCTGGAAGAACTCTTATAATGATCTTTTTGAAAAGGCAAGAACTAATGCTATTGCTCTCATTGCGAGAGAACCGCTTTTGAGAGGCTTTCTAACAGGAAAATATGGATTTGATGATGATTTTATTGATTCACCAGAAGCGGTACAAAAACAAATTAAAGTATATGGGAAAGAGTCGATTCTGATGAGAGTTGAAGAAGTCAGAAATATCTTGGCTCAATCAGGGTTAAACATAAGTTTAGCACAGTTAGGAATACAGTTTTCGGTTTTAAACCACAATATTGCGATAACTATTCCTGGGATAAATCGTTTAAAGTATGTTGAAGAAGATATCAATCCTGCAACTGTTCATATAGATTCTCTAACACTAAGCTGCCTCAAAAGTCTAAAAGATTTGGAGATTCATAAAAATAAGGGACTGTAATCTTGGAGAAACTTTCTTAAACTTCTCTTTCTTTCTGTTTGCTGATGGTTGTTTTTAATCACATTACTGAGAAAAATATTCTTCCTTTGGTACGAAGTGGTTTCTCGAAGCAAAAAGGCAAGACCCCTTATGAAACATTACGTTTAGTAAAAGAAGGAGTGACGTTGGTTTTGTATAACTCCGGCAAGCTTGTTGTTCAGGGGAAGAAAGAAAGAGTTGATCTTATTTTGAAAGATCTTCCTTTTGCTGTTGATTCACGGGAGAAAAAGAAAGCTGTTGAACATGTTCAGGATAGTCAATGGATCATTGGGAGTGATGAAGCGCTTAAAGGTGATACATTTGGTGGTCTTGTTGTTGCGGCAGTGCGTGCGGATGAGAAAATAAGAGAAAAACTGCGTAAACTTGGAGTAGTTGATAGTAAGCTCTTATCTGATCGTCAGATTTTTGCTCTTGCTCCAAAGGTTAAAGAATTGGTTTCATGTGAAATTAAAAGTCTTCTTCCGGAAGAGTATAATGTTCATCGATCTCTAACGGCATTGTTGAATACACTTCATAAAGAATGTGCTGCGGGGTTGGGAAGCGGTATTCATGTCGTTGATAAATATCCGGGATGTGCTGTGGGCGATGTTCGTGAGGAAAAAGCGGAAAGTAAGTATGTTGAAGTTGCGGCGGCATCTATTTTGGCTCGCGCGGCGGCGTTGGAGCAATTTGATTTCTTAAGTTCGTTGGCAGGATTTGTTGTGCCGAAAGGAAGTACGCATGTTCATAATGGGTTAGTGGAATTACAACGCCGTGATCTCGAATTTCGACGGTTTGTAAAGCTTCATTTCAAAAATGTGCAAGAATTTTTGAGAAGGTAAATGTTTAGTCTTAACGTCTTCTGTCTAAATACGTTGCACAAGCTTCGACAGCTGTCTTCCATTGAGTGAGTTTGAATTCATCTAAGGAATTAAAAAACGCATCGAAACCGAGTGCCAATCCTAGAATCATATTCTCAATACTGTGCGGCACATCGCCCGAATCACTGAATCTTGTTTCATCAACAAACAGTTCCACTTCCTCTCGTAGAAATCTTAGCTTCTCTGGATATTTTTTTCCACCATAGTGTTTTCTTGTACTTTCTCTTTCATTGGTGGGCAACTCTTTTACTGTTGCAATCCATTCATTGGAATAACCAAGATAATGGAAGAAGCTTGTAGTTATGTTTGCAAAAAGAGTAATATGCCTCTCTGAAAATTCTGTTTGAACGTTTCGAAATTCATAAAGCAGAAGTTCTCGTGAGTCTGCGAAAGCTTGTGCGTCAAAGTATTTTCCTTTTTTAGATCCACCATACTTTTTTACATCAAGACATCCTTCCATGATTTGTTGGCTAATTTTATTAACTTATTAAGTTTTCGATAGTCTAGGAGTTGTATAAATTATTTAGATTATTAATCCCTTTTAAGAAATATTTAAGTACTTCTTTGGTATTGATGCAATAGTGAAAAAAAAGATTGTGGTGTTGGTATTATTTTTTGCTGTTCTTATCCTTGGTTGTGTTGCTCCTGAGTCTGACGTTCTCGAAAATTTTTCTTACAAGAACATGTTATACGCAATTCAAAAAATATTTTTCTAACGAGAAAGGAATGACAGGCTTTCAAAAAGGAATAAATTTGATTTTTTCTTTTATTATAGAGGGGGATAATATGGTGTTTTCTCCGCTATGCTACGAAAACGAATTATTTATAAACTTTAATTTATAAGGAGATTGTATGGCTACAAAATTAGACTTTGAAAAAGAATACAAGCACTACTACACTGCTAAAACCACTCCCGCAGTTGTTGAATTTGGTAAAGTTTCTTACCTTGCAATTGAAGGAAAAGGAGAGCCTGCTGGAGAAGTATTTACAAAAGCAGTTGAGGCTTTGTATCCTCTTGCTTATGGAGTAAAAAACATCTGCAAGAAACAAGGTAAAGATTTTGGAGTTCCAAAATTAGAGGGTTTATGGTGGGTGAAGTCAAACAAACCTGCCTTAGATGTTCCTCGTTCAGAGTGGTATTGGAAACTTCTTATTCGTATGCCTGATTTTGCAACATCTGAAATCATTAAAAATGCAAAAGAAGAAGTTTTCAAAAAGAAAGGGTTGGATTTAATTAAGGAAATCAAATTTGAAACAATGAACGAGGCTGAAAGTGTTCAAATTGTGCATATTGGATCTTATGCAACAGAACCAGAAACAATTAAAAAGATGAAAGATTTTATGAAAGGAAATAATTATACTGAAAATGGACTTCATCACGAAATCTATCTTTCAGACCCAAGAAAAACTGTTCCTGAAAAAATGAAAACGATTTTAAGGCAACCAATCAAATAATTTATTATTAATGGAGACGATACTATGAAATCAATCAAAAAAACTTTACTTTACGGATTTTTAATTTGGTTAATACCATTTGTTGTAGCGTTTTTGATTTTTCCGATAAGAGAATCAAATCGTGTTTTGTTTGAATCAATAATGCCAGTTGTCATAACAATATCAGTTGCATTTTTTGCATATCAATATTTCAAAAAGTTAGACAATAACTTTGTAAAAGAAGGTGTAATGCTCGGGCTAATTTGGTTGGCAATAAGTTTTGTTATTGATTTAGTAATGTTTATGCAAGGTCCAATGAAGATGACCTTTACTGTTTATATTGTGGATATTGGATTAACGTACTTGATAATTCCAGCTATCACAATAGGATTTGGATATTTGAGTAAATCTAAGGCAGAAAAATAAGGTGTTTTGAAAAATGAAAGAGGGATTAGGGGTGAATTTCATTTTTCAAAACGGAAAAAATAAAATTTATTTTTAATGAGGAAAGCCTATCAACTAAATGAGACTGAAAAATATTTTTTGAACTCACT
>DUGB01000101.1 GCA_013331555.1 Candidatus Woesearchaeota archaeon | reverse complement strand
TGAGATTTGGTCATTGGGATTTTTGTAAACGTATCCCATCCTAACCGGCTGTAGCTTTATCGTAATTCCCCTCTCTCTTTCCAAGTCCATTGTATCCAAAATTTGATCCTTCATGTCTCTCTTGGAAACCGTTGAAGTCAACTCCAAAAGCCTATCGGCAAGAGTGCTCTTGCCGTGATCTATGTGTGCAATGATACAAAAGTTTCTTATGTTGTTCATATGTTTTAGTGATCTATGCCTGCCCCGCAAAATTCGCACTGGCAATAACAGAACGTAGTTCGTTTTGCCAGTAAGGATGTAGCGGGGTGAGCTATAATACAGAAATTTCGAATATTGTTCATGTTTTAGAATAAAGAATAATGAATTATGAATTATGAATTTTATTCCTTATTCATCATTCCTGATTCATAATTCTATTTTTAATTTTACCATTTTAAAGCAAAAAAATAAACTCTCTCTTGCGAGTTTTCTATTCGTATTATTCGCATGAATTCGCAAATTAGCATCGCGCTTTATTTCTTCCCACCCCTAAAGACAACATTAAATACGTTAAGCAGTCTCTCTGCTTCAGAAGATTTAAACAAAGCACTTAAGAGAAGGTATGAGAAAACCCCGACCAAAGCCGCTATCCCAGTTTGGATTGCAAGACCAATAGTAGTCAAGGTGTCCACGTATGGTTCCATCCAATACAATCCCTTATAAATCATCAGCCCGGCAATAATACTAAAAACAAAATATTTGGCCGTTGCCAAAAGGATCGTATTAAAGTTGATAAACGTAAATCTCTCCTTGAGACAAACGAGCAAGAAAAACAAATTAACAAAAGCAGCAATCGTAGAAGAGATGGCTAGGCCAGCGACCTTAAAATCAAAAACCTTGGTAAACAATATACTAAAGATAATGTTAGCAGCAACCGCCAGAAAAGCTATTTTCACTGGCGTTCTGGTATTGGAAGTAGCATAAAAAGATCTTACTAGAAAAGGGATGAGTCCTTGAGCAATCAAGCCCATAGCAAAATATCCCAAGGTACGGCTGGTCCAAATGGTATTGGTAACGCTAAAAAGACCTGCGCCAAGCAGTATTCTCACTATTTGAGCACGGAGGATCAGCGCAAAGACCATTGCAGGAACCATCAGATAAACGATTAGGTTGAATGTTTTTGTAAAACTATCCGAAAAAACTTTATGTTTTTGGTGATTATAAGCGTATGAGAGAAGAGGAAAACAGGAAACCGCAAAAGAAATGCCCACCAGCCCGACCGGAAAGCCAGCGATATTGTTGGCTAGATTAAAAACAGCAATGCTACCCTCTTGTAATGTTGAGCCGATTATATTATCTATCAAAAAATTTATTTGAGTGGCCGCGAGACCGAGTGTTACGGGAAGCATCAAATAAATCATTCTACGAAAATCTGGGTCTTTCAAATTAAAGATTTTCATCGGCCTGAACCCAACTCTTATAAAAGTTGGCAATTGAACGAGAAGATGAGCCATGGCCCCAAAAACGACTCCCCAAGCAAGCCCCGACAGTCCCCAGATCGGAACTAAATAAAGAGCGCCGCAGATAATGCCAAGATTGTATAAAATCGGCGCCAGAGAGTAAACAAAGAACCGACCAAAACTATTAAGTACCCCGCCAATTACCGAAGAAAAAGCGAAAAGAAGAGGGGAAAGAAGCATTATTCTGGTAAGAAGGATCGTGTTGGTCAGCTGCTCTCCGGAAAAACCTGGAGTAATAATTTTTACAAATAGCGGAGCGCCAACGAATATTATGAAAAGTGTCCCGATCAAAAAAACCAAAACAATATTTAGAAAGTTATTAAGAACCTGCCACGCTCTTTTCTCATCTTTGAAAAGGATAGAGGAAAAGACGGGGATTAAAGCCGCCGAAAGAGCGCCCAAGATCAGCAGATTAAAGATCAAATCAGGAATACGAAAAGCGGCATAATAACTGTCGNNAATATGTGTCCTGCGCCAAATTCTGAAGCTAAAACACGGTCTCTAAAAAGACCCAAAAAACGGCTTGCTAGAGATGCCGCCGCAATAATTATCGCGTTCCTGCCAACTTGCGAAATTTTATCTATAACTTTCTGCATATTGAGAATTATAACATAAGATGTTGAATGTTGGGTATTGGGTATTTTTTGCTATAATAAAGATGTGAACGAAAAAAACATGGACAGTATAAGACAAAACAAGTTTTACGGGGAATTCCAAAAGATTCTTCCTCTTTTGGATGAAAATAAAACGAAAATGTGGAGCGAGGTTCCGGTTATAGTTGAAAAGATAAAAGGTGGCGACAAAGAAAGCGAGACGGGCTTTGCGAAGCTAACAAGCGAAGGAAATATTTTTGCCTTAAAAGCTTTGCATCAGCTAATCGAAGAGAAAAACATTTTTGCAAAAGAACTGTTCCAAAAACTTTTATCAGAAAAAAATATTTACGCCGACGACTTAAAAAAATACATTGAAGGCTCAACTGATAAAGATTTTATCTGCCCAAAAGAAGAGGATATAAAAAATAACCCTGAAGGGATATTAAGATTGAAGTGTTCGGTTAGAAGGACTCAGCCAGAAGCAGTTTCTTTGTTAAGAAAACTGCTGAGCCAAGATGACCCCAGAGCCTTTAGCCTTTTGAAAGACCTCATATTAGAAGGTAATAGCAGGGCAATTTTTGTCCTAGGTCAGCTGGTTTCCAGCGATAATGTTAAAGCGGTAAATATTTTAGAAGAAGTTAAGAAAGAGCTTGAGAAATAATTATTTCTTTTTGTTGAAAATGGCCATCGAATAAAGGTCGTGGTATTTGCCATCAAAGAAGCTCTCGTCTTTCATTGTGCCTTCAATTTTGAAGCCAATTTTTTTATGGAGGTTTACCGCTATTTTATTATCAGAGAAAACACCTAGGTTTATTTTATGTAGTCCGAGTTTTCGAAACCCATATTCGTTCACGATAAAATTCATAATGGTTTTGCTAATCCCCTTACCAATATAACTATCGTCTCCTATTATTATAAAAAGATCTGTGCTCCCATTGATTCTGTGAATTCTACTCAAACCAACTAGGCCGATGGGGATTTTACCATCAAAAACAGTAAAAAACTTTTTGGTTCCTTTTCTGCTTTCCTTTTCGTAATCATCAAACCACTTGTTAGCCGTTTTCTTTGTGGCCTTTTTTTGGCTACTAGCACCAAGGTATTTAGTAACCCTTGGATTATTAAACCATTTCATACGATAAGGAATGTCTTCTCTTGTGTGCGGTCTAAATTTGATATCCATAGATGTATTCTACAATAATTTTAAGTTGATTTACAGTTTTTGTAATTCGTAAAACTTTCTGTAAATTCCTCTTCTCTTTTTAATCAAATCTTTGTGCTTGCCAACTTCAACGACTCTGCCTTTATCCAAAACAATTATTTTATCGGCTTTTCGGACTCCTGTAAAATAAAAAAACCGGGTTTTCACCGGTTTCTTTTGTGAAATAAATAATCCACAAAGACTGTCGCGCAACCTCCGCACGATTAGTGATCTTTTTTGTACCCCTTACAGCCCAAAACCCTCTGATTCTTTTTCCTGTTGCCGCCAGAGGACCTCACTTTTCCTGTCCTCTTGTCCGGTTCATTAGAACAATCACCGCCCCTGTGAGGACTGTTAAGACAGGATAAGCACAACGAAACGCCCCTGTGAATTGCAGCCTTTGCTCCGATCTCATATTCCAAGATGTTCACGCCTCCTTCCCTTTCTCGTCTTTAGACGATTCTTTTGTCTTGTTCTTTTTAGCTACCCACGACAAAAAAGTAAGTTTGCCGCCAGATGAAGTGGCCGATCCTAGTCCTTGGTTGTACTTGGGAGCATGATGTCGTGGCCGCTTCTTTTTCACTGACACAAGAGATCTCCTGCCCCTACCATTCTCCAGAAGCAACCACCACCCTTTCTGATCGGAATCAAGGTTCTTCACCTATAATCTTTGGGCTAGTACAAAAAATTCGATCGGATATTTGCCCTCAAGATTACTGAGGGCATTTTTAGCCTGACCGAGAAGCTCTATCTTATAGACAAAGACGCGGATGTGAAAGGGCGTGTCCTTTTGTCGAGAAACCAAAAAATACTTTATACCCACGCCTCCGCCTATGCGTTCAAAAACATCCGCCAGCATATTCGTAGTCTTTACAGTGTATACCGAATCAGTTGGTTTCTCTAGTTTGCTACAGTCAATAGGAGAATGTATTTCAATTTCAATCCTTAATCCGTCCGACACTCCCTTCACCTCCCTTCCTTTCTTGGCCGTAGCCATTTATCTAAAAATTTAATGTCCAAATTAGTCAGGCGTAGGTAGGCGCGTCCCTACAAACAATTTTCGTGATAACCTGCCTCGCCGGCTCGCCTCGATTCCGAGTCGGAGCGGGCAGGCGGGTTCAGATTAATTCGTGATTCTAATGTTTTCAAGAATTATCTTCTCGAATTCATCTCTGTCAATTATCTCTTCCTTAATTAATTGATCCGCAATCTTTTTCAGGATATTTTTATATTTACCCAAAAGTTCTTTCGCTGCAGCTTCGCCACGAGAAAGAATCTTTTTGACTTCTTCATCAATGATCTGCGCTGTTTTTTCAGAATAATTTTTTGCTTCAGCAATATCACGACCAAGAAAAACTAAGTCGTCCTTACCATTGAAACTTAGGGGTCCGATTTTTTCAGACATTCCGTATTCGGTAACCATCTTTCTGGCCATCTTGCTTGCTTGGACTAAATCATTCTGTGCACCTGTTGTAGTGTCCTTAAAAATCATGAGTTCTGCTTCACGCCCAGCCAGAAACACAGCGATATCATCATCAAATTTCGCACTGCTACTCAAAAGACGGTCTCTTTCTGGCATGTTCCAGGTATAACCTAGAGCGCGTCCGCGAGAAACAATAGAGATTTTATGAACTGGGTCAGCGTTTGGCAAGAAATGAGATACAAGCGCATGGCCCGCTTCATGATAAGCTGTGATTTTCTTTTCTTCTTCATTAATAACTTTGCTTCTGCGTTCTGGGCCCAACATGACCTTTTCTATTGCCTCGTCTAAATCTTTCATTTTGATTTCCTTTTGGTTTTCTCTCGCTGCCAAAATCGCCCCTTCATTTAAAAGATTTTTCAAATCTGCTCCAGAGAATCCTGGGGTTTTCTGAGCAATGTTTCTTAAGTTAACGTCTTCGGCCATTGGCTTTCCCTTGGCGTGAACATCTAATATTTCGTTTCTTTCTTTGATATCCGGAAGATCAATCAAAACCCTGCGGTCAAATCTTCCTGGGCGAAGCAACGCTGGGTCTAGAACATCAGGCCTATTGGTTGCTGCCATTACGATAACATTGGTGTCTGTTTCAAAACCATCAAGCTCAACTAAGATTTGGTTTAAAGTTTGCTCTCTTTCGTCATGCGATCCACCAAGCCCCGCCCCTCTTTGCCTACCAACAGCGTCTATTTCGTCTATAAATATAATACATGGGGCATTGCGTTTTGCCTTGGCGAATAAATCGCGAACGCGAGATGCTCCAACACCAACAAACATTTCTACGAATTCAGATCCGCTAATGTGGAAGAAAGGAACTTCTGCTTCACCAGCGACTGCTCGTGAAAGAAGAGTTTTTCCTGTTCCAGGTCGTCCCATCAGAAGAACTCCTTTTGGAAGTTTTGCACCTACGTCAGCGAATTTTTTAGGGTTTTTCAAGAACTCAACAATTTCTTGTAATTCTTCTTTGGATTCCTTTGATCCAGCAACATCCTTAAAGGTAATCTTTTGTTTTGAATCTTTGAATTCACGCGCATTGCTCATTCCAAAGGACATTGCCTTGCTATTTGCTCCCTGCATCTGGCGAATCATAAACCAGAAGATCACCATCAGAAGTAAAAGTGGAAGAAGGGAAGGAAGAATAACGCCCATGATGTACGAACGTGTGCTTCGATCCTTGATATCAATGTTTGCTTGTCTAAGTTGTTCTGGGCTGAGTCCGTAATCAATCAATGTTTCAGAGAGTGATACAGAAGCTTCTTTTCGAGTCGTTTGATCTGTTCCATCCTTAAGTTTTATTGAGATTTCGGATCCCTCAATTTTGATCGATTCGATAATATCGTTTTCGACCTCTTCAACAACTTTTGCCAATGTTATTTCTTCAGGTTTTGCTGATCGAAGTGAGTAACTGGAAAAAATTGCTGAAATGATAAGGACTGCCAGAAGGGCAAAAATAATATTTTTTGAAAGTGGTTTCATAGGTAAAAAGACACATTCAAGTAAAGTCATTGTGTCTGTTTAAGACATTTGACCAAACTTTGTTAAAGGGCGGTTGTAAAGAGGGAATTAAACAGCTGGCTCTTCTACTGTTGTCTCTGTTATTTCTGGAGTTTCTGTTGACATAACTTCTTCAGTATCAGGAGTTTTTTCAATTCCTGTTTCAGCAGGTGTTGTTGTTTCTTCTTCTGAAGATTCACCTGGTTCCTTTAAGGAAAGACCAAGTCGGTGTTCTTTTGGTTCAATAGAAACGATTCGGAATTCCATTGTTTGACCAGGCTTTCCAATTTGATTTACATCTGGGTTTTGTTTGCTTGTAAGTTCACTTACGTGAGCAAGACCGTGGATTTCGTCATCTAGTTCAACAAAGAATCCAAAGGGATTTACTTTAAGAATAGTTCCTGTGACTTTGCTTCCAATTTTGTATTTGTCTTCAACGTTTGCCCATGGATCACGGACAAGTTTTTTCATTGATAAGAAAATTTTGCTTCCTTCAAGTCCAATAATTTCAGCTTTTACTGTTTGTCCTAACTTAAGGAGATCGCGAGGATGATCGATTCGTTGCCAAGCTATTTCACTGATGTGAACAAGTCCTTCCAAAGAATCAAACTTTACGAATGCACCAAAGTCTGCGAGTGCTGTTACTTCGCCTTCAACAGTGTCACCAATTTTAAATTGAGATAAAACACTCTTTTGTTCATCTTCCCAAACGGCTTTTTCACTAACGATGAGTTTTTCATCATCTTCGTTTACGTCAATAACACGAACGCGCATTTTTATACCAACATAACTCTTGAGTTTTTCAAGAATTTTTTGTTTGTCTCCGCCACTGACGCGAGGATAGTGTTCAGGGGAGAGCTGTGAAACAGGTAAAAAACCAGTGATATTCTCGAGTTGAAGAATCAAACCTCCCTTGTTTGCTTCTAAAATTTTTGTATCGACAGCATCTGTAGATGTTAAAAGTTCACGTAGACATTCCCAAGCTTTTTGTTGTCCAGCAAAACGGAAACTCAGTTCCATTTCTCCGTTTTCGTTTTCAAAATCAATAATCGTTGCCTGAATTTCTGTACCAATTTCAAGGTTATTGAATTCAGTGCTTTCTGAAAATAATTCTCGACCGCGGACAACACCTGTGGTATATCCATCGATATCAACACGAATTTCCTTTCGTCCAGTACTGATAACTTTTCCAGTTACCACGTCACCGACTTGTGGAATATGTAAATAAGGTCCCTCCTGAAGCAGTTGCTGAAACTTTGACAATGTCTCTTCTGACATAAGTAAGTTCCGGAAGACGTTCCCTGTGTTTTATAGCAACACACAAAAGGTCCGTCCGGTGCTAAGAACCTGTTTAGAATCTTTTTTCCGACTCCATTTTGTGCCATTTCGGCTGCAAAACCTTCAGTCCTCCTCAACGTAGCTTTGGCTACGCTTCGTCGTCCTTCAGATTTTTCGCTCAAAATGTCACTAAAATGGCTCTGGAAAAAAGATTCCAAACAGGCTCTAAGAATAAGTAAATTAACAAAAGTTAACGCCCGAAGCATAGCGAATTCATGGGGAAAGGTCAAGAAAAAGACTGATTAATTGAAGCTTGTCGAACAAGCAGGTATTATATCTCTATATAAGAGTGATTTTATGCCTGAAACACAACGAGGATACATACCAGCAGAGGCTCTTCGCGATGTTCCGCCAGAACAGTCTGCAGAGATAAATAAAAAGGATTTAGGTACTGGGAGTGATGTAGTATCAGCGGAAGATCTCGCGATTTCTGTGAAAAAACCTGGGGAAGAGCGTGTGTATCTTTTGAGGAATGTTACTGCAGAAGTAGAGGCAATACCTCAAACCGAATCTTTTGCCTTTCCTGAAGGTAAAGTTGGTGACGTTGTTCTTTTAAGTGAGGAAAAAAGGAATGAGCTAATTGAAGGGGATGGAACTGGTGAGGGGAGTTCACTTGCAGGGCAGCGAAAAGAAAAAAGAATCGCTGAACAAGCAGAAGCATTGCGAAAAGCAGAAGCGTTTAAGGAGTCTTTGGTAGGGATGGAAGTGAAGGATGTGTCAGGAAATGCATATCGATTTGAAAAATTACTTGGGGTTGGAGCAATGGGGTTTGTGGTTAAGGCAGAAGTACTCAAGAGTGGACAAGAACGTGCGATTAAATTTGTTCGTCCCGAAGTAAAAGGAAGCGAACGTGTTATTGAGAGATTTGAAAAAGAAATTGTGGCATCAGGTCGTTTACAAAACCCATTTATTTTGAAAGGGATCGATCGTGTTGAAGTGGAGATCAACGGTCAATCGTTTGTCGGTTTCGTGACAGAATTTGTGGACGGACCTGATTTAAATGCGGAGCTTCGTTCTAGCGAATATCAAGGCAAAAAAGGAAGAATGGATCCAGCGGTTGCGTCCGAATATTTAGCTGAGATTGCTGTTGCCATCTCAGCAATGAATCAGGCTGACATGGTGCATCGTGATTTAAAACCTGCAAACATTTTTTTGCAGAACATGCACGATAGGACGAAAATTNNAGGAGTCGGAACGATTATTGGGACTCCGCACTTTATGTCTCCAGAACAGATTAGAGGCGAGCCGTTATCAAATAAGTCTGACATTTATTCAGCAGGAGTAATGTTTTATTTGATGCTGACAGGGGAATATCCTTTTCAAGAAAGTTCGCAGATTGATTTCATGAAAGCACATTTATCAAAGCAACCAAGAAATTTTTCTGAAGTAGATGCTCAAGATGTCCCAGAAGAACTACAAGACCTAATTATGCAGATGCTTGCTAAAGATCCTGAAGCAAGACCGCAAAGTGGTTTAGAGGTTTATACAAAGATTAAAGAATGGATTGCAAAAGCACATCCAGAGCGTTTGCATCAAACACCATTTGATAATCAATTCGACGGAATCGATCAATCCTATTACTATGGTCTTTCAAGGGGTGAACAATATAATCAAACTGATTCAAAGCCAGACCTTAAATACGAGGTCGCTGCATAAATACGTATGACACATCCACACAAATCAATGCTCGATGAATTTGAGTATGCTATTAAGCACTTTGTACCTTCTGTTCCTGAAGAAGTGAAACAAAAAGGTTTTGAAGTATTGGAAAAATTACGTGCTGATGAAACAGCCGATGAAGACACAATCAAGAATGCGTTTCATGACATTGGAATTTTAGAATATCCACACAGAAAGGCTTATCAAGAACTTACCGTAGAAAAAGCAGGNNAACCGCATCTTGAATCAGGAGTAAAACTAGATGAGCTTATTGAGAGCGATATTTTTGAAGAGCAATTAACTCCTAAACAACGGTATCAGGTGATTGATGGAATTCTTGTTGCAAAAAGTAAACTTGGAGAAGAACTAAGAGATCATATTAGTGTTCATTCCAATGAATATAAACAGTTACTTGCTAAATGGCAGGCACATGCTGAACTTATTGATAAAACGATTTCTGAATATGTGGCGCTTGCAACACGTGTTACAAACGATCAAAAGCAGGAGATTCTTGATCGAGCAAAAAGATTTAGAGAAGGTTTCCTTGTAACAGAAAGAGATCCAGTTTTGAGCGAAATTCAAAAAGAAATTTCTTATCAAACAGAAGCTATCGAAGAGGGGGAATAATCCTCCTCTTTGCTTGTTTACGCTCTTCANNAAAGACCCCAAACGGGGAAGCGATACTCGTTATTGATCCATATCAAAGTACAACTGGACTTAGATTCCCTCGGACTCTTGAGGGTCAGCTTGTACTCATGACTCATGACGAAGAAGATGCCAATAATTTGGCCTCAGTTTCTGGACATCCATATGTTATCGATATGCCTGGAGAATTTGAGGTGAAAGATATTTTTGTGTTTGGTATCCGCGCCCCACTTAAACGAACAGATAAAAACGGACCTATTGAACATAGGATTTTTCGCATTGAAGCTGAGGGGATGCGCATTGCACATCTTGGTTCGCTTGATCGAGAATTAACAGACGAAGAATTACAGTTATTATCAAATGTCGATATTTTGATGATTCCTGTTGGAGGAAATCGCGTCATGTCTTCAAAAGTAGCAATGCAAGTTATTGCACAGATTGAACCAAGGGTTGTTATCCCAATGACATATCATGTTTCGGGTGTAAAAGAGACTCTTGAAACAGTTGATGGGTTTTGTAAGGATTTGGGATCAACACGTTGTGAAGAAGCAAACAAATACAAAGTCACAAAGAAAGATTTGCCTGAAGAAGATATGTTGGTGGTGACATTGACTCGTTAACTATGAAACCAATTCGCCCAGTTCGCCTTCAGAAAAAAGGTGAACATTCAAGAACGGCTTATCTCTTGAGTATCATTGGTGCGATTTGTCTTGTCGTGTTTGGATGGATCTATACAATTTCAAGAGTTGTGAGTTCTGAATTCCAAAGTGTCAGAGGAACATTTTCAGAAACAACTCGGCAAGCACGCGAAAAATTACATCAGACAAGCCTGGACGCTAAACCGATTACAGACAGTATTGAAAAAGTTCAGGATACATTTTCTGAAAATATTGAATTGATAAAAGAAAAAGAAAAGAACGAAGCAGTAATTCTTGAACACATCAAACAACAAATTGAAGCAGATCAGTTAAAAACTTATGCCGAAGAAGAAAGTCAATCCTCTAAATAAGGAATCCGAACAAACACTCCCAGCAGTCGAACATCAAAATATTCAAACACAAAGTTTGGTAGAAGAGATGGAAGAAGCTTACATGGTCTATTCAATGACCGTTATTGTTGGTCGTGCATTGCCTGATATTCGCGACGGACTTAAACCGGTTCATCGACGTATCCTGTATTCCATGTGGCAAAGTGGACTTCGATCAAGTGCAAAATTCAAAAAGTGTGCCACAGTTGTTGGAGACGTGCTTGGTAAATATCACCCACATGGCGATTCTGCTGTTTATGATTCGCTTGTGCGTATGGCTCAGGATTTCTCGCTTCGCTATCCATTGATTCGTGGTCAAGGAAACTTCGGATCTTTAGATGGAGATTCTGCGGCTGCCTATCGTTATACTGAATCAAAACTTGAACAGATTTCAGAAGAACTTCTTCTTGATATTGAAAAAGATACAGTTGACTTCATGCCAAACTTTGATGGAACACACAAGGAACCTCGTGTGTTGCCAGCAAGACTTCCAAACCTGCTTATTAATGGAACACTTGGAATCGCAGTAGGTATGGCGTCCAATATTCCTCCTCACAACTTAGGCGAGGTATGTGACGCAATTTTACTTCTCATAAAAAATAAAGACACTACTATTGAAGAAATTTCTGAAGTAGT
>DUGB01000079.1 GCA_013331555.1 Candidatus Woesearchaeota archaeon | reverse complement strand
AACGCTGTGAGGCAGTTTGTTTGATATCTACTGGGAATGTTGGGTGTCTGAAAGGAAGGACCTCTTAGTACGAGAGGAACGGAGCGTTCGTAGCCTCTGGTAGACCGATTGTCTGACAAGGCAGGTCGGGCAGCCACGCTATAAGGGATAAATGCTGAAAGCATCTAAGCATGAAACCCGCCTTGAAAAGAGACACCTTAGGACACGGCAAGAACAGCCGTTTGATAGAAGTGATGTGTACGCACGAAGGCAACGACGTGTTCAGCATGCACTTACTAACGTCCATAAATTTTTGATGTTTTGACCTACATATGGTTTTCATTACTTTCTTTAGTGCAAACTAAAGACTGTATCACACACTTTCTCCGCAAGGAGAATTTTTTTTCTTTTTCTTATGAAAAACTGATAGATAGTTCTCCAAAAATGACACTCATTGATTACTTCAGTATTCTTGATAGCGAAGATTTTCCACCGACAAAAGCATACGTTCATTCTTTGGGATTTAAAGAAGTATATCAGAGTTCAGTAGCGGAAGCAAGATCTCATCTGGAAGAAAGTTTAAGAAGAATTGGTAAAATTGATCGACGAGAATTAGTAAGATCATTACCTCACCATCCCATTGACACATCATACTTTATTTGTATACTCTGGGGAATTCCAGATAGTTCAAAAAAAGTTATTGATTGCTCTGGATACACCAATTATACTGGTTGGCCAGGAAATCCAGATCAATATAGTTTTGTCTTACAAAGAGTTAATACCTGTGGTGATGGTGTTATCGTTCTTGGCATGGAAGAAGAACATCGTAGAAAAACAAGGGGTTTAAAAGAATTTCTCAAAGAAGGAATTGATCTTAGAGAATTAAACAGGAGAATACAACCAAGAAGCTAATGAGTCTTTACGGATTAGATTTTATTCAGGATAATGAAGAACGATTTTTTCTTATTGAAATAAATGGAGTTTTCTCCGGAATGCGTGGTTTCAGGCAAATTTATGGGGATAATAGAGTTCAAGAAAGAGCATATTCACAATTACAAGAAAGGTTTGGCACTATAACAGTTAATGATGGAACCTACTGGAGAGAGAAATTCAAAAAGGAACATCCAGTATATTGTCTTCTTGGAGATGTGATCAGAAATTTTCCTTGGTTGCATCGTATTTTGTTTCCTTTATCTCGTGAATTACGCTCACCAAAAGCACTTTTAGATTGGACAATTGATGGAGTCGAAGATAAACAAAGCTTTGAATCACCATTTCCGATTTATAGGGGTCAAGAAAGTACAATCATTAGCCTTACCACAGAAGATGATTTACCTCACCCTCTTGTAAATCCACACATCGCAGAGTCAGTCACAAAAAATAAATTTTATCAGCATCGTATACTAAAAAGATCAGAGTTAAGGGAACTACTTCCACCATCAGCATTGGTAGGACTTGGCTGGGTTCACGAACCAGAATTAGATGCTCTTCTTGTAGAAGGAGATGATTTTATCATAAAACCATTACAAGGAAAACAAGGCGAAGGTATTAAACGGATTACATCAAAAGAAATCGAAGAATTTCGGAAGGTTGCTGGCCCAATAGACTCTGATCATCTTTCCCTTACTTCACCAAAACCCGAACGCTATCTTGAAAATTGTATTCGTGAAAGTATTTTCAGCTGTCAAACGGGACTTGCTCTCATTCAACCGTTCATTGATTCAACAAAATTAATTAATGGTGAAACCAATTATACTTGTATTCGAGCAATTGTCTGTAATGGAAAATTTATTGATGCTTACGAACGATATGGTTCAGAACCTCGAGTCAATTTATCACGAAATGCACAAGCCCGACCATTTCACGCCGATGGGTTTGATGATCTTTGTGAACGAACTGTTGCAATTTATGAAGAACAGTGTGCAAAATATGATCTTACACAATTTAATGCTCAAATATGGGAGGAATACTTCGAAGAAGTTGGACCGCGAGTTCATCGCAAACTAGATTTAGAGACAGAAATATTATCAGAACTTGTGACTATTATGAATGCAATGCGACGTTAAAACTATTTCTTCGCTTTACCTTTCTTTTCCTCTTTCCTTTCCTTTTTCTCAGCACCTAACTTCATAATCGTCTTACAGGCCGGATAGCCAGAACAACCTAAAAACGCGCCATACACAGAACGACGTAAGACCATTGGTTTTTCACATTTAGGACACTTTTTATCCATACTCTGCTGCTCAATCTTCTTTGCTTCTTTAGAATCTTCAGACACTTTCGAAGAACACTGCGAATTAAGACATGTTTCCTGCATTCTCCTTCCTCGTGCTGCAATTTGAATGATCGGAGAAGAACATTTATCACAGACTTTCCCTGTTGACTTAACTAACCCTTTCCCGGGAAGTTTAAAAGTAATTTTACAATCTGGATATTTATCACACCCAACAAAGCGGCCGAATTTACTAAACTTAATTGCCAACGTCCCACTGCAAGAACATTTACCAATATAATTTTGTTCACTCCGTGTTTCATGGATGGATTTTACAATCTCCTGACCAATTGATTTCTCTTTCTTCTTAAAGTCGCTTAACAACACCGTCAGAATTTTCTTCGCTTCTTCCAGAACATGATCTGGTTTTTCTTTCCCTTCACGAATTTGTTCCATCCGCTCTTCAAAGTCAGCCGTCAGCTTCTCATCCACAATCGTCGGAGCATATTTTTCTAGAATAACAACTGTTTCCATCCCTAACTTTGAAACTGTAATTTGAACCCCCTCAATATATCCCCTTTCAAAGAGTCTTTCCAAAATATCAGCACGAGTTGCTTTCGTTCCTAAGTTTCGTTTCTCTAACTCTTTGATAATAGAAGATTGGTTATACCGATTAGGAGGTTGTGTTTCTTTACTCTCCGCTTTAATTTCCGAAACAACAATAGTCTCTCCCTCTTTCATATTGGGAAGAGTAACTTCATCAACTTTCACATACGGTTTATAGTACACATGCCAATTCTCTTCCATAGTACGTGTTCCTTTCGCAATGAAATCCTCACTTTTCACTTTCAGGACGACTTCCATCGTTTCACGAATTGCCGGTTTCGCAAACGTTGCTAAAAAACGTTTAACAACTAAATCATATACTTTACGATCCCGATCTTTTAACGCTCCAGGAACAAGACCGGTCGGATAAATCGCGGGGTGAGCAGGATCAGTTTTTTTACCATTGTTGGGCTTCAATTCTTTTTGCTTCAACAACTCTTTAGACAATAATTCATATTCTGGTTGTTTTCCTAAATCACTCATAATTTTTGTAAATCCTAACTTAGGATCGAGCTGTTGCGATGACGTACGCGGATAGGAAGTCAATCCAGCTAAGTATAAAGACTGCGCAATGTCCAGCGTGG
>DUGB01000075.1 GCA_013331555.1 Candidatus Woesearchaeota archaeon | reverse complement strand
AAGAAAAATTAGCTATGCACATACCGAAAAAACAAAACATTAAAAAGGGATAAGAACTTATCCAACCTGTTTTTCACGAAAAGAGGCGATCCCTATGAATTTAATTTTTACAAGAGCTATTCCTGCTGATAAGCTTGACGTTGCGGCGGCGCATGGAATGAAATGGTTAGCGGCAGAACATAATTTTTTTGCTGAACTTCAACGGGATTTAGAAACTCTTCGTAAAAATTTAACAACAGCTCGTGCATCTTCCAATGTTGCTGATATAAAAAGAGCATTTCGTGATTTTAAGTTTATTGGTAAATGTGAGCGGCGAGCAGATAATTATGAAAATCAAGTTATGGCGAGTCTTGAAACGTATGCAGGAACCGTGCGGGTTCAAGGCACACTTGATGAGATTACTCAGTTGCGGGAGCGTATTCATGTTGAAGCTGCTGAGTTAGTGAGAGTTGCTTCATTTTATGAAGGAGAAATAAAAAGTCAGCTTGTTCATCTTCGTGATAACATTCAAGAGCAACATTTTGATCAAGCTCAAGCTCTCATTATGGAAATTGAACAGCGCATTGAAGAAGCTGAGAAATGGCTGGCAGCATTGGTCAAAGATCTCACTCTCGCCAAAACTTTGCATAGAACTGCTGCGGAGGGATTTGGTTATGTCAATCAAGCAATGGCTTTAGAAGAGGAAGCAAAAAATTCTCAGGATAGATATAATTATAAAAAATACATTGAAGCAGGCAATTTGTTTGCCACTGGATCAAGGTGGAGTGATGCAGGTCGCTGTTTTGAAGCAGCACTGGAAACTGAACCTGTGGGAGTCAAAGAATTATTTTCAACGTACATTCAATCGGTCAGAGTTTTCGAAGCCTTTGCAGTTCGCCGTAATTGGAAGTTAGCTGTCGAATATGGTTTAGTTGGTGCTTTTATGGGTACATACTATCCTCAACATAGGATCTTAAAAATGATCTCTCTTGTTAAAGTCCTCACGCAAAATGGACTTGAAAAGAAGAAAGCATGGAGTATGTTCGGTGATAAAGTTTTGGAATCAAAGCCCCTTAGTGCACAAAATAATTACGAAATTGCTTTATACTGTTATACTCAGGCTGGTGATTCTGTGCGCGCAGGAATGTGTAGAACTTGGTTTAAAAGTCACGCTGTTGGAGGCCAGGCTGGCGGCAGGTAATCCGATGATCATAACCACGTGTGGTAATTCTCTGACATTAACCAAGCGATTAGCCAAAGCATTAAACGTACCATTCTCGCCTCTCACCGTTTCTGCTTTTCCCGATGGTGAAGTATACATAAAGTTCAATACAACCCTCAAGGACAAAATTATTGTTATTGTAGAATCATTCCAACCTCACCCAGACCAATCTCTGTTAAGAACAATCTTTGCCGCAGAAACAGCTCGTGATCTTGGAGCCAAACGCATTATTCTCATCGCACCATATCTGGCGTATTTACGCCAAGATGCGCGCTTTCATCCTGGAGAGGCCATCTCGTCAAAAATTGTGGGAAAGTTGTTAAGTTCCTGTGTTGATAAAATCATCACTTTCGATCCGCATCTCCACCGCTATCGTTCACTCAACGCCGTCTTTTCTATTCCATCCACAGTTCTGACCGCAAATGACTTGATTGTTAACTACATCAAAAAAAAGTATCCCAAAGCTGTCTTAGTTGGTCCAGATTGGGAAAGTTCCCAATGGGCGGAACGTATCGCCAAAAAAGTGGGGACAGAGTCAACCATTTTTGAAAAGAAGCGGTATTCATCTCGTAAAGTTCGAGTCGAAATGATTAAACCAATTTCATTGAAAAACAAGCAGGTTCTCATTGTTGATGATATCATCTCAACAGGTCACACTTTGATTGAAGCAGCGAAAAAAGCGTATCGTGAAGGAGCAAAAAAAGTCATCGCAGTCGGCATTCACGGCATTTTTGCGGAGAACGCCTGGACGAAACTAAAAAAAGCCAACATCACAAAGATTGTGACCACAAACTGCATTGCACACCCGACCAATACAATTGACATTGTACCTTTGCTAACCAAAGAACTGCAAAAAGAAAAAAGAAGATAAAAAAATTAAATTAATTTATTTTGCTTTCTTGTTTAATTCCGACTGAACAATTGCTGGTATGACAATTCCAACCAACAGATACAAAATAAACCACAAGAGTGTANNGTGTATTCTTATCTTTCTTAACAACCATAGAAAAACCTTCACAGTACTTATACCCCCAATATAAATTCACCAAAGGGATTATAAGCAACCATCCCGTAGGAATATCTGCACCGAGTTCATTCATTTCATTCTTCGTTGAGACGTACCAGTAAATGAAGTAAATCCCAAATGTAATGAATCCAAACAGATAAACTAACACAATATTTCTATTTTTAACCATAGATTTCAACCTCAACAAATTTTAATGTCAAACTAAGAAGCTTCCCTATATATTCGTTTCTGTCTTTAGCTTCAGAATTATAACAAAAAAAACAATATTACTGGGACCAATAAACATCCTAACAGATGGCTTTTTGCAATTCCCCATGATGCTGCCATCAGTCCAATTGCCGTTGCCGTCACTAAAATCAAAAGACCAATCACTCCATCAAACACCAACGCTAACAGAGTAATAAATACAATAATGCTCAATACCAAAGCCCTATAATTCACTCTGACAACGAGTCTCGCAAAGACGCGTGACAATAACAGCGTCAGGATAGTTCCAATGCCTGCTGCTGCCAGAGCCACTCCTAAAAACAAAATCATATGTTCAAATGTTACAATTTGCAGCAGATCATCCACAGCGACGATTGCTCCATTGCGGGCCTTATCCAATGCGTAAATCGTGGCAATGGAGATCAACATATTAGCGGTATTAATTCCTCCTACTAACGATAAAAATCCTTCTTCTCCAATATCGCGGACCATTGTCGTGGCGATAGTCGCTGCCTGAGATGAACCGAAACCGGGCAGAAACGCCGCCAGAAATCCCATTCCTGATGCTGCAGAAACAGATTTTGCGACCGCTGATGTTGAAATTGTGAGCGGCGTGGTAAAATTTTGTTCAGGAATCGATGACGTCTCTGAAAGACTGACAATTAACAGCGACACGCCAAACAAACCAGAAAGCAGGGGAAATAATGGTTGTTCCAAATTAGGAATACTTGTCAGAACTAATAAACCTAACGCTCCTGATAACAAAAAACAAATTGTCGTTTGTAATCGTTTGCCTTTCTCTCGGAAGATCATATACACAACAAGACCAACAAGAATAAATCCTACCCACGAACTAATTAGGGGATCTAATTTCTCCATGCTCCAAATGAAAAAAGGAAAAAGTGCAACTCCCAGAACAACACTTCCCAGAGAGCCAATGAGAGTATAAATCACCGCTGCATGTCCTTGACCTTGTAGAAGCATTCGATGTCCAGGCAAAACGCTTAACACTTTTGCCTCATCCGGTGCACCAAGATAAATGCTCGGTAATGTATCCAGAAATGTATGTGTCAATGCCAGTGCAATAATAAACACCGCTAAGATTGGTGGTGATGTAAATTGCAGCAACAGCGGAGATGACGTCACGACTAATACAGAAACTAAATTGACATGAATTCCCGGTGTCAAGCCGGTGAAAATACCGATTCCAATCCCTGCACCAAGAGCTATAATCACTTCAATGAAGAAACTCATTATCTGGAGAGAGAAAAGCGACTCTCAAAAAGATTGTGGTGGTCAAAAACAATATAAACTCAAACAACTCTCTATTACACATGCCTCCTCGCCATTTAGAGAAAAGATATCCCAAATTTCTCTTGTTGTTTCTTAGTATATTAGTGGCTTATGCTTTATTTTCAGGTCGCAATTTCGCCCCTTTTCGTGATTTTTTGTCTTCATTAAGTTATATGGGCAATTTTCTTGCAGGAATGTTTTACGCTTACGGCTTTACTGCTGCTCCTGCTACTGCGATTTTCTTATCTCTTGCCAAGGATGGTAATCTTCTTATTGCTGGATTGATTGGCGGCATTGGCGCATTACTTGGTGACCTTATTATTTTCTTCTTTATCCGCTATTCTTTTGGTGATGAGATTAAACGGATTTCCAAAGAAAAATTAACCAAAGCAATAGCCACTATTGAAAAGAGAGTCTTTGGCCGCTACCAAAAATATTTCGTCATGACTTTTGCCGGATTTCTAATCGCCTCTCCATTACCAACTGAAATTGGCGTTACTCTCCTGGCCAGTTCCAAGACCGTTTCGATCAAAAAGTTTATGATTATTGCCTACACACTCCACACGCTGGGAATTTTTGCGATTTTATTAGTGGGAAGAGCGATTTGAACTTTCTTTTCGTTAATCTCCTTTCTTCGTCAAAAGGTATTTAAACAGTCTCCTGCTTTGCTTTAGTATGAACTTTGAAAAACTTCCCCCCGTTACATCTTCCGAATTAATGATTGACCGAGCCTTTCGGAAAGCACGTGAAAAAGGCATTCAGAAAGACTTAGGCGGAAATTGGCTTCAAAAAATCCGCCAAAAAGAAATGCTGAAGCTCGATGTCATCAAAGATATTCTCTGTTCTGACCTTCAAGCTATTCGTTTGTCCTTTCCCGTTCTCAAATCTCTTCCTCAATTCTATACCAAGATCGTTGATCTGACTTTAGATCGCTCTCTTTTTGAACAGGCTCTTCGTTCCATCGGCCGCGGGGAAAAAACCATTTCTGTTCTTCATCGCGCGACCGTCCGCAGAATTGTGCGGGAAACTGAACGTGTCCGGATTTCAGCTCATGTCAGCGAATTTTATGGTCGCATCTCCTCAGTAATGCGAGAAGTAAAAAAACCATTGCAGTATTTAGAAGAATGCCGTCGGGTGATGAGAACATATCCTGATATCAAAGAACTCCCGACTGTTTGCTTATATGGTTTTCCCAACGTCGGAAAAACCACCATTCTCAACCAACTAACCGGAACGAAAGCAAAAGTCGCTGCGTACGCGTTTACAACCAAGAGTATTAACACGGGGTACATCATAAACAACAGCAACACGATTCAGGTTCTTGACGTTCCAGGCACGTTAGCACGACCAGAAAAAATGAATCGAATCGAACGCCAAGCAGAATTGGCATTGCAAGAACTCGCTGATGTCATTGTTTATGTTTTCGACCCTTCTCCTACAGGGGGCTACGATTGGAAAGAGCAAGAAAAACTTCTCCATAAAATCCAAGAGAGAAAAAATGTTCTTATCTATGTCAGCAAAGTTGATCTTCTTACTGAAAAAGAAAAGAAAGAGTTGCCTTTTCAGATTTATACTCTTGATCAATTAAAAGAGAAGATTATTGAATTGATTGCAGGAAAATAATTATCTCTTCTGAATTTTTTTTTTTGTGAAAAAAGTATTGATTAATCTAAGATTATCTTCCATTAGTAAGAATCAAAAATCAAATAAAATACCAGAAACTAAACCTTAATTCGCAACTTTAACAGTATTATCAATCGTTACAATCTTGCAACCACAGGGAACTTTTTTTGCTGCTCGCTCTAATGCTTCCCTTGCTGTTTTCAAATGTGGTTTATTCACTCGCAGTTCAAAGAGAGTTTGTCCGTTAAACAATCGAGCAGCACAGCTAATCGCCTTTCCGTACGCTGCACTCATCCCTGTACTCATCCTATCAGCTCCTGCTCCTGATGCTAATGGGTTTTCTCGTAGGACATGAAAAGGATAGACTTTCAAGCGAAAATGATATTCTTTTCCTACCACTTTTTCAAGCAACCGGTTCGAGGTCATTCTTGCCGCTTCTAGTGAATTGTGGCGGATATTCATTGACCGTGTAACATTAAGACGAAGCGTGAGGTCAAACTTCCTTCCTACATCACCCATGTCAAAACGACTAATTTTCATATGTGGAAAACCGCCTCGGACGAAGTTCTTCTTAGTATACTTACTAATGCGAGTATACGGACGTTCTAGGTTCTGATACGAGGAAAACTTGCGAATACGAGCCATAGACCTGCCAGAACCATGATTTATTTATAAAGATTGTGGGGGCGGAAACGGCTTGTAGTCAAGAATATAATCCAGAAAAGTTTCATTGGTTCCTTTCGATTATCTTTGTTCCGCCATCCAAACGTGATATGGTTTTTCTTTTTGTGTGCGGAAAGCAAAGAATTCCCTGCGTGTCAAGCGTGAAGCCAGATAAGTTAGAGCATTACTCATAAAATCTCTACCAATCGAATCAACTCGATATACTGGTAACGTATCATGAGGTAGCGTTTCTTCGCCAAGGTAGCCTCTTAATTCTCTTGTAGCATAACGTAGGCTTGGATTTTCTTCTTCTTTTTGGCGGAAATAATTACGTAACTCTCTATTTGTAATCATGCGGCTATTCCCCTTTCTTCTGCGATCAATTTTATCTTGAACGATTGAACGTCGTTCAGCAGAACGTAGAAGATCATACGGAGTAATAACCCGCTCAACCCAACGTTGGCGAAGAGTAGCTCTTAATTCAGGATCCTCATCCCAATGAAGTCCTCCTGAACGTAGCGAATCAACTTCTTCTTTCGTGAAATCAACAGCATGATATCCAACATCAAATTCATCACCAACACGAGTTTCTGCCTCAATTCGAGCATTATCAATGCGTTGTGCTAATGGAATACCTTGTTCACCATCGTGAGAACCAAAAAATAGCTCTCGTAACAATTCATTCTGACATTCTCTTCTTCCTGCAAATGAACCTGCACCCATAAAAAGAGGTTTGACAGTTCCTTGGTAAAACTGAGCTAGTGTCATTTTGCTGTACTTAAATTTGTTTTTGTTTATAAATTTTTCTATAAATTACTACTAATGAATGACATTAAAATTTTAAAATACTCATCTGTCCTTTCCTCTTCCCAACCGAAATCTCTTCGATTTCCTGTCCTAACTGTTTTTTAACCTCCTGCGCAACAGTTTTTCCCAAGAGCTGGCTTAATGTGGTCACATCCGCATTCTTCAAATCACCAATATCTTTTAATCCATGTGCAAACAACTTTCGTGCCCGTACCCGCCCGATTCCTTTTAGGCGGATCAATGGTAGGAGTTCTTCCTTAATCCCATACTGGATCCGTGCCCTGATTCTGACAATTTCCCGCACGAGAGTATCAAATTGCAGCAGTTTCGCCAATTCTTCGGCAGCATAGAGAAGCCAATCGGCGTTGTCTTGCTTTACCCGAACTTCTCCAGGTGCAATATTGTATGTCTCCAGAAGATAATCTTCATCCCTCTCTGCGACCCATTCCTCAAAAAAAAGAGCAGTTTTAATCGAACACAGAAAATCATCATAATCCGGATCAAAAGGCGTTGGTTCTGGATGAAGAATGGACTCAATTCTTTGAAACACTTCTCCCTGCATACGTTCTTCTTCCTTTGCTTTAATGCGGAGCAATGGACGCATTTCTAATGTATCTGAAATCATGTGGAGCAAAGAAAATGGTGAAAGTGTTTTCTTACTCACAGCAAAGAAACAATCACAAAAACGTTTTGCTGTCAACGGATCAAGATATAACTCTGCGACTCGTTTTCCTAAAAGTGTTGCCCGGAGGCGTTTTTCAGTTGTTAATGTCGAAGCACTTACAAAACCAGATGTGTGACTCTCTCCTCCCGTCACTGTAATAAACTGCCATTCCTGCAACAGTGATTGCATTCGGACTAAAATTACTTCCAGACGAGCCATGTCTTCAAATTGGTATGCCCAAAACGTACGGGCAAAGAAATCTCGCATTGTTTGTTCTGAAGTAATAATTCCTGATGCAATTAATGACAAAAGGTATGTTCGCAGAACCGGTTCCACCGCTAATTTTGAATAAATATCTTCTGGCACTCCGCAGATGTACTTTTCATAAATTTCTTCTTTCTCTCCATTATCTTTAGCAATTGAAAGTGCCTCCCCTATTTTTTCGTATTCCGGTCGTCCTGCGCGTCCTGCCATCTGCAGATACTCTAATACCGGTATCCAATCCATCCCCCATTGTCCCGAAAAACGTTTTAGTGATTTGATTACCACCCTATATACTGGCAAGGAAAGTCCCGCAGCTAATGTTGGCGTGGCACAAATAATTTTTAACGTCCCTTTTCGAAATTCATCTTCAATTCGTTCTCGTTGTTCTTGTAGCAACCCTGCATGATGGAAGGCCACGCCTTTTCTCACACACTTTGCTAACCGTCGGCATTGTTTTGTTGGCGGTGACGTTACATTCTCCATAAATTCCGCCAATTCAGAACATTGTAAAGTTGTCAGCGCCGCAATTTCTTCTGCTGTTTTCTCTGCACTTGCCCGACTAGGAACAAAAATCAATGCTTGCTTGCCGATGGTAATCGTATCCAGAGCAAGCCGTTGGGTGTCGTCGAGCATAATAAGTAAAGAACGCAGTATTTTTATTAAAGTATAGGTCTCTTTCGTTGTTTTAAAAAATGTTTTCCCCTTCGTTATAAAATTATAACTAATTGGTAGTAACATTTAAATATATTGCTTGGTTTGCATAAACTAATGGTATTGCACCTTACCGGGGAAAGAGAACAAAGGGATACTCATAAACTTTATGAAGGTCCTATAATCGAACAAATGCCTGTCCTTAGGAATGAAGGAAGGGTTGTTGTTCCTACCTGGTATGTTATGGACAGATTTCTGAGAGCCCCAGACGATGTCCAAAAAATTTGGAGAAAAAATGATTTTTACACTAGTGATGCTTTTGCTCACACTCAAGCAGGAGAAGGAAAAGTTATTGTAGATTGTGCAGATTTGGAACAAGCATTAACCTTAGAAAACAGAGCAAGATTTAATGGCGAAGGTGGATTAGTCTTGCCTTCAACTGCTGATTTTGAAAATCTGAATGGAAGCAATGTACTTAACATTAGCTCAGGAAGAATCGATAATGTTCATTCTCGCAGTGGCCAAAATTTCCATCTAGGATGTTACCAGCGTGAGCCTTCAGGTAAAATTGTTCCTAGCAATGATCTTGTCGAAGAGATTTGGCACTTTCTTGCGCGAGGCAGAGTAAATGTTGATGAGTACGCTAAAGCGGTTGGAGATTTGATACATCTTCCTAAATTTATGTACTTGCATCTTAACATCTCAAGAGCGAGTCAATTACCTGTTGTGAAACCTCTTGTTCTTGCTGGAGTTAAAGCCCCTAGTGGGACAGTGTCTAAACTTACCCTTCCTTATATTTACTATGGTGATCCACTTAACAGCGTTGATTATTTTAATGTAGTAGGAGTTTTACCATCAACACTTAAACAGAATTAGTTTTTTAATTTTATTTAACTTTACCCTTCCACTTCATACACTCTAAACGTCAACGGCTCGAGAGCAACAGGAACTTGCGTACGAACAACAGGAGCGGGAACGACATCAACCATCCAAGTGTATTCTGCATCCGCAGTACCATCACTAATCGACAGCGCCACGACTTTCCTTCCTGGGGTGACAAAAGTCCTTTCGACACGTGCTGTTCCTACAACAACATCTTGTCCTGCACCAAAATTCCAGCGATAATGAAGCTCATCACGATCATAATCTACTGCTGTTACTGTAAACAACACAGGTTCTCCTGCTTTTGCAATAAAATTATAGTGCGGCGATACATTCAATAACACTGGTGCCTGATTGACATTTTTCACCGTGACTTTGACGGGATGAATTGTTGTCGCTTCCCCATCAGAAGCGGTGAACGACAACCAGAGTACGCTCTCATCATCATTCAATTTCTTGTTCAGATACGAGAATGAACTGACTGTATCTTGAATTATTCCTTCTGATTTATTGGCAACCATCGTGTATGTGGGCTGCCAGGTAAATTGTCCTTCTTTAAAAGACGCACCGGGCAGCGATGAATTCAATGTTAATTGCACTGCATCGCCATCATCATCATTTGCCTCCACTCTGAGAAGAAATTGCTGGCCTTCATTAACAGTAATATCATCGTCTGCAACTTTAATTGAAGGGGGATTATTATTTTTTAAGACCATTACTGTCACTGGTTTTGTTTGGCTTTCTTGACCATCCGTCGCGGTAACATACACCGTATGATTTCCTTGATCTTCATTGCTCGTTTGCCAACGCCCGGTTCGCTTGTCAACAGGTTCAGTATAATAATAATGGATAACATCTTCATCCGGATCGATGGCCACAGGTTCTAGAGCAACTACTTCTCCTTCGTGTACTGCTGGGGGATTTAGTACTTGCAAATTTGGAAGTCGATTGATATTATGCACCACGATTGTTCCATTGTGTTCTGTACACTCTTTCTTACCGCAACTGCGCACACTAAAGGGCAACTCTTTTTCTTGAAGAAAGAATCGTTCCAGCCGAAGAGCATTGAGCATTGTGCTTACAACCCCACCGCGGCGTTTTATTTCATCGAGCGATGGTTTCCATATTACTGTGTTCTTGCGGGAATCAAACTGCGCTCCAGCCGGGAGCGAAAGAACGGTTATATTCACTCGATCGCCATCGGGATCTTGAGAGCTGATATTGAACGATAATGTTTCACCCTCATTCACAGATAATAACTCGGGTAGAGTAAGTAATGGTGCCCGATCAACATCAAGGACAGTAATGATAATATCATATTTGGTTGTTGCTTGCCCATCTGCTGCGGTGATTTTAATGCGATGAATGCCCGCATCATCATATGTTGTCATCCAGCGTCCTTGTTCATCGAATGGTTTTGGGAGAGTATACTTAATAATTTCTCCATCCTCATCCCGAACGGGGAGAACGAGGGTCACATTTTCCCCTTCCTCCACAATAAATTCAGTGTGATTGATTCTTGGCACGCGATTATTATTTTGAACCGCGATTGTCCATTCTTTACTGATGCGATGAAGTCCATCACTTACATTAACTGCCAGTACATAGGTTCCCGCACTTGTGTAGTCGAAGAACAACGACCCTTTCTTCTCTGCGGTAGTAATATTGCCATTAAAGTACCAAACATACGTCAACGGGTCATTATCTCCGTCTCGTCCTTCTATCCAGAAATCCAGCGCAGCATTTTCTTTCACTGTCACTGTACTTTGGCGTGCGAACGAGCCTTGGACAATCGGCGGTTGATTTTTGTTGACAACTTCAAGTTCAATTCTTCCTTTGGTCGTGAATTCACCATCATTAACCGTAAATTGTGCGACGTACGTGCCTTGATCATCATATCCTGGCTGCCAAATTCCTCCGTCGCTGAATGGTTTTTCAAAAGAGTAGACTAAAACATTATTGTCCGGATCGGTAACGTACTCTTTAAGATCAATCGTCTGCCGTTCTTCTATTGTCACTCGCTGTTTATTGACAAACGGGGCTTGGTTTTTGTTCTTCACAACGATTTTCACAGTTTCTGTGGACGTATTCTTCTGATCGGAAGCAGTAATATTCACTAAATATTCTCCCGCATCATCATAATCTGTCTGCCATTCTCCTTTTGAATTTAATGGCGGAGAATAATTGTATGTGATGACATCACGATCAACGTCCACTGCTTTTGAGCTGATTTTCACAAAATTAGTTTCTTCTATCGTGAATGTGCGGAGAGCAACGACAGAGGAAACGAAAAGAAAAAAAAGAAGTACAATGCCGACTTTTATTGCGTGGCGCATAGTTCATGTGCTCATGATATTAAAATAAAACAATAAAAAAATAAAAAAGATTTACTTGACATCCAAAGCAACATCAACGATCTGCGGAGGCATATTGACATCCTCAACACTCACGTTGATCCTCTGGGTGACTCGATCTTTTCCATCGCTCGCGGTGACAGCAACGGTGTAATTGCCATGACTAGTGTACGTCGTTTCCCATACGCCGTCATCACCAATCGGATCAGCAATGGTCAAAACAATGTCATCGCCATCAAGGTCTTTCACGGTTGGCTTGACTGTAGCTGTTTCCCCTTCTTTCAGACGCAGATTACGTAAACCACTGATTTCAGGAAGTACATTCACATCATCAATGACGAGCTTGAACGATTTTTCTGTTTCCAGTTCCCCGTCGCTTACTTTCACGATGATGTTGTATTCTCCCGCACTAGTATGGTCAGTCTTAAAAACGCCGTTCTTTAACGGCTCGGAAATCGTTACTTTAACTTGATCTTTATTAGGATCTGTTACGGTAGGAGCAAATGTAATAACTGTTCCTTCTTTAACACGCAGATCTTTAACTCCCTCAAGAACAGGAGGGACATTGACACGATTGACGACAATTCGAACCTTTTTCTCAGTCGTTAATTTTCCATCCGTTGCTTTGATGGAAGTAATATACTGGCCAGCATCACCATAATTTGTTTTCCAAGAACCGCGGGGATCCAACGGTGCCGTAAAATTATAACTCACATTATCTTGATCTGGATCGGATACTGTTACTTTCAATCGCAATGCCTGATTTTCATCAACGGTGACAACTTGCATCCCTTTGTCGTCCGTTGTCAGTTCTGGTTGAGAAGAAGGTTTTTTTTCCTCAAGTGCAGGCAGAACAACTTCTTCAACAGTTTCAGCATCAACTGCTTCTACAGATGAAGAATCATTTTTCAACTGCTCTTCAATTGCAGCAATTTCATTGACGAGCTCTGCATCGTCTGTCGTTTTATCTTCTTTGGGAAGATCATAGGCTTTATAATCAACGCAGCCGACTAACGTTATAAACAAGAGCATTACAGCAAGTACAATCACGCTTTTTTTCATACAATAGACACCCCCTATAATTAGGAAATTTAGTGAGTATTCAAAAATGACAACTCTTATTTAAAGATTTATACTCCAAAGAATATAGACAAATGGGAATGTAGTCCAAGTAAAAATAATCCAATTATACTCCATTAAATATTTTAGATTAATCTTTTTACGATAACAAACGTTGCGTCTATGCCAAAAAATAGAAGGATTACTTATTCAAATAAGCTTCTACAATTTTTGCAATATCTGCTACAACAGTTCCCACTTTATGAACAGTAACAACTCTTGGAACTTCATTCAACGTAATATATTTCATATCATGCGCAACTGTTCCATGAACTCTCCTCTCACCAGGCATCATTGTACTCGTATCAATTACCAAACCATAGTGGCCTGTAGCAAGCTCACCTTTTAGATTGGAACTTACCGCAACTTGTTCTCGATCAAAAAATAAACCTGTTGTTTTTTCAAGGGCTTTAACAATTGGGCCATCACCTGAAACATAAATTAATACCTTACCATCTTGTTTTAGTGGCGCCTTATTGACTACTTGTCCAACTAATGTTCCAATTTCATCTTTATCTAGAACTTCCGCTCCTAAAGATTGTCCTGTATCTTTTACTCCTTGATCATAAGCATTACCAGTCCATAAGATTTTTCTTGAACTAACATCTTTAAGTGCTTCAAGAACTCTATATCCTTCTTCTCCATGTTCAGTATAATTTAAATCAGTCACAATTGTTGAATATTCGCCGCTCAGTGCTTTCCTTATCAATTCATCTGGATTTGCAACAAATTCTACTTCTGCATTAGGAATAAATGGAAAGTTCCTCCTCGCAAAATAAATTTGATCATCTCCAACTAAAATTTTTTCAAGCGTCATTTTTATTGCCTCAAAAATCTATGACTCTCGATCTTTCTTCCATCATTGTGTCCTCCAGATCATACTGATCATAAATCCTCCCATCATCATCACCAGCGGTGTCTTTGATGGAATTTTCAGTCCAAAGATCATTAAACTAATCGTCAGAATCGCGAGACCGCCGGCAATTTTAAGAATCCTCATATTGAAGAAGAGGTGCATTTTATCGCCGGCAAGCGCAGCAAGAATAATCGCCAGCGTTGCAATAACTCCCGCAATAAGTCCGGCTACAATTTTTTCTTTGCTCGTTCCAGAAAGAGTCATAGCCGTGAATAACGCAGCAGGTCCAGCGAGTGCGGAAAGTCCATGAACGGGAGCGAGCGGTATTGTGAATAAGCCATTCGCTGCGAGAAGAGCAATATGTCCATCAAACGCTGCTAAGGAGAGCATTGGTACAACTTTCTTGACATTGGCGATAATGTGGTTCATATTACGCTCAAGATAGACAACGTATATATTTATGATTGAATACTATTCAAATAATTGGCGAAATATTTATAAAAAGTTGAATATTATTCCACTTTATGAAAGATATTCGGCAAGACTTAATTTTTTTACTACAGAAAGGATTCTGCACGCCGCAAATTGCCCAAATCGCTAGAAAAATCAAACAGCCTTCTACAACGATTCATTATAACATTAAAAAACTCGAACAAGAAGGCGTAGTTAAAACCTACAAAGCGGTATTTGACTCTCGCAAAATTGAGAAAGGATTCTGCACGTATGTTCTCTTAAGTCTTTCACCAGATGAGTACGGTGATCCGGAACGTGTTGGAAAAGAATTAGCTCGCCACCCGGAAGTAGAATGTATTGATGTCTGTACCGGCGATTGGGAATTAGTCTTAAAAATCCAAGTCAAGGATCAAGACGAATACTTTGCGTTTGTAAAACGGGTGTTATCCAGAAAAGGTATTGCCAAAACGAAATCACTGGTCTCTTTTAAACAGTTGAAAACAGAATTTGTAGAATTATGACTATTAAGAGACAATTATTTAAAGTACGTCCAATCTGATAAGCATTATGGGTATCTATCAATGTGCTGTTGTCGAAGTTAAGCCTCACCAATATGAGGTAACTCTTTGTTTCGATATTTATCGGCATCGAGAAACAAGCCCTTACTCTGCAGGTGGAAAATACGCTTCCCGGCCGCATTTTCTTGTTTCTTCTGATCAGTATGGCAGTGTCGGAGATCTTGTTGTCTCTCTTTCACGCTTTGTCCAGCGTTTTCCTGTCACCTTGCGCCGTCAGAATAGAATTGCTTTTTTGAAAACCGTTTTTAGGGGTAAACCGGGTCCAGAATTGGATGTAACTCTCGTAAAATTATATGATGAATTGAGCCGACATTTCCCAGTTTCCTCTCTTGTCTGCCCTGTGTATGATAGTGGCAGTTCCGATCCGGGAAGAGCATTGGGTTGTGATCGAAGTACCAATCCAGAAATGCTGCAAGAAATTGCATTGGCTTNNGGATGAGAAGTGAAACCGCATTGGTACAACAAATGACGATCATTTTAAATTTTTTTCAGGAGAATAATAATTAAAAATTTTACACTATTTTTTTCTTACTGAAGTACACAACTCCTTAGGACTTAAAACTCTTTTATAAAACTAAACACATATTGGTTTCCCTCAAGAGGTGATGGTTTTGAAGTACAGTATGGGATGGCCTGGAGTGCGATTCTTTCTGGAGAATAAACTTGACACAGAAGATCGAAAACATCAAGTGCAGCTAATGACTCCACCATTACTCGATGTCCAGAATCGGGCGAAGTAAGATTTCGAACACAATCAGCAAGAGTATAAGCGTTTCCGGGAGAATATTCACCTTCAAAATTTGCACTAACCTTCACCAGCATCTTTGGTAAAACAACACGCGCTTCCATGTGGTTGAGGTCATTACCTCTTGGAACAAACCAACCTCGGTTGCGATATTCCTCTAATTGATGTTCTACCTTTAGGCAACGTGTTGTGTTCTCTGGGTCATAATAACCAAATCGAATATGTACCATTAGTAAAATATGGCCCCATCGTGACTTTCAAGAACCTTTCTTTATATGCAAAAGGCTTCTTTTGAACACGAGACCTCACGATGTCAGTAAAGGAAATGCCTTTCTATCAGTCGTGCGCTCCACCAGAC
>DUGB01000045.1 GCA_013331555.1 Candidatus Woesearchaeota archaeon | reverse complement strand
TGTGTTTATAGACAATATGGTTCGAGCACTTACACCATGGCCAGGAGTGTGGACGATGAAAAATGAGAAACGAGTAAAAGTATTGGAAGGAAAAATGGATGAGAAAAAATTCATTCCGCTTCAAACACAAAAGGAGGGGAAAACTCCAAGTAAACACCTATAAATAATTGAGTTGTAACAAATTAAGAATTTCCTCTCTTAATAGTTTTCTCTTTTCCATATTCTTTCTCTGCATAAGCAATATAGGCAAGCATCTTCTTCGCTAAGTCTTCAGATTCTTCATACTGTCGAATATACCTATCCGATACCCTGTAACTTTCCCCTGGTTCAAAATACCCATTCTTTTTTGCTCTTCTTTTAATTACTCCTTTTTGTTCTAGGTAATTTATAATAAATGCTGCTTTTCTTTGTTCGTCTGTCCATCGCTCTCTCGACATATCAGGTTGTGATTCGACACTTCTCTGAACAACAGCATAATTATGAATCGTTGTTAACATTTCACCGAACACTTTTCCTTGTTCAATAAATCCTGCTCTTTGGAATAGTTTCTCTGCAGATCTATAGGCACTAATTTCTGCTATTTCTTCTGCATACACTCTTTGTGTTAATTGTTTTTTTTCTCTCTCAGCTTTATCAGAACCAAGCATGTCTTTTATTAAATGTTCGATTGTTGTTTCGTGATCTCTTCTAAAACGCACTACTTTGTATAGCCCAACAACGGTAAGTCCTGCAGCAACAGCAGAAATACTTCCAACGATTGGGACAACAATCCCTGCGGCAGCCAATGCTGTCAAATACGCAGCTAACCCAATCCCACCTCCGACTGCCATTTCCGCACCAATAATCCCGGTTGGACCCTTTAAGTTTGTCAAATCCAATGGAGGAAGTTTACCAGTAGTTGCAACGCTCTCAACAACCTCTGGAGTCACTAAAGGCGCTCCCAATACAAACTTGTTTACTCGTTTCCATAATTTTATTAAAAAATCATCCGATCCGTTAATTCTTTTGGCAACATTTGCGTAATACTCTTTCTCTTTTGTTACCGCTGTTTCAACTGCATATCTAGCTCGTGCATAGTCAGCTCCTGTGGTTTCTACCATGTATTCCTCCTTATTTTATTGACCTAACCCAGTATATCGTGATTGATTCTCGTTGCAATACTTTGGATATCTTCATCAAAAAAGGATGGAACTAAAAAGTTAGCGTGAAAAAACATTTTATCTATTAATATGGATTACTTTGAAGACTTCTTTGTGACTTTCTTAGTCTCTGCTGCAACCTTCTCAACCGCTCTCACCGTTCGCTTGCACTGCGTGCACAGCATCACTCTCCGCTTCGCACCACCCACCAAGATGTGGGCGCTATGTAGATTCGGCTTGCGAAGATGACGCACCCGATTCTTTGCGTGGGACACGAGGTGTCCGATGTTGACTGATTTAAAACAAATTGCACAAACTGCCATAGGGGTGGATGATACCACAGTCTCCAGGGATGTGACAAGTGGTTTGGTCTGGATCAAACTTCGCGGTTAAAACTCAGGTGCTACAATACCACCATGCTCTCCACGTTATTCCCAAATCCATTCGTTGGTCTGTTGCAGATCATTTCGCTTGTCGTCGCGCTCACAATTCACGAGTTTTCTCACTCGTGGATGGCAGATCATCTTGGTGATCCAACGCTACGCCTTCAGGGACGCTTAACGCTCAATCCCATTCGCCATCTTGATCCCATTGGTACTCTCCTTCTATTTATTGCAGGGTTTGGTTGGGGCAAACCAGTTGAGTTTGACCCGTACAACCTCAAGCGTCCACAACGAGATACCACGCTTATCTCTCTTGCCGGACCAGTGAGTAATCTTCTTTTGGCCACAATGCTTGCAATTGTTTTAAGAACAATCGGTATGGCTATGCCAACCTTTCTCATCAGCACGCTCATTTTCACAATTTTTATGAACATTACACTTGCGATTTTTAACTTAATCCCGATTCACCCGTTGGACGGCGGAAAAATCCTCATTGGCATTCTGCCGCCGGAAACCGGAAAAGATCTTGACCTCTTTCTCCATAGATACGGCTTTATCATTCTGATTTTTCTCATCTTCCCTTTTGGGAACAGTCAGTCACCGGTGAGTTATCTTATTCGACCGATTATTAGCGGCATTGCAAACTTTTTACTGCCGATGTAATGCAAATCAACATGACAAATCCACCTTCAAAAAACGTTCGTCATCAAAACACCTCTTGGCAACCCGTCAGCGAATGGTACACAAAAACTGTGGGCGAAAGTGGCAACTACTATCATCAACACGTGGTGATTCCTGCGGTGCTGCAACTGCTAAACCTTTCCGAAAACTCTTCTTTACTCGATCTTGCATGTGGTCAAGGTGTTTTGGAACGCCAAATTTCGCCAAGTGTCTATTATCAAGGAATAGATATCTCCCCCTCTCTTATTAATTATGCAAAAACGCAGATTCATAACCCAAACCACCACGTTGCGGTTGGCAACGTGACACGACCACTCCCCATTGCGAAAACGAACTTTTCACACGCAGCTATTGTGCTTGCGTTGCAGAATATAGAAGAACCTGAGCTTGCATTACAGCAAGCTGCAGATCGTTTAGCGCCAAACGGAACGCTTGTCCTTATGTTGAATCACCCAGCTTTCCGCATTCCAAGGCAGTCAAGTTGGGGTATAGACGAAAAAACAAAAACGCAGTTTCGCAGAGTCGATCGATATCTTTCACCTCTCAAAATCCCGATTACCGCAGCGCCAGGTCAGGGTCAACGATCGGCGATTACTTGGTCATATCACCAACCTATTAGTGCGTATAGCGCATTTTTGAACAACGCAGGGTTTGTGATCGAAATTATTGAGGAGTTGGGCTCAGACAAAGTGAGTGTGGGCAAAGCAGCCAAGATGGAAAACAGAAGTCGTGTGGAGTTTCCATTGTTTATGGCGATCAAGGCGCAGAAGGTTTCAACAACTGTTGAATAGGCTCAGAAAACTTATCTGCATCGGCTATCATCCATTCCTTGATGTCACCAAGCAATTTTGATTCTGGATGTTCTACTAAAAGAATCGCCTCAAACGCATACACAAACGCTTTCTGAATTTTTGCAATCTGATCGGGTTCTTTGGACAATCGTAGAGCAACATACCTACCATATCCCTCCAAGAATATTCCCATTGCTGATTTAGCAGGTTTTTCGGGATCAAATTCGTCATCTGCCCACCCAAACTCTCTTTTTGCTTGAAAGAATGCTCGAAGTCCAGGTGAATTGTGTGTGGATTGATTCGTTGTTTCAAGTTCTGCCTCAGGTAACGAAGGAATGTGATCACGTGCAACTTTTGCAAGTTCGCTTACTTCTGTCCTATATTGTTTGTTGACTTGGTCGAGATGAACAAAAGCTTCATTCAATCTTGTAATAACAGCATCAAACGCAATAATTCTATCTTCAAACTGTAGTTTATTATTTTCTAACCACTGAAGAGATTCAGTGGTGTGAGGATATTGGGAAAAAATTCTCTGAGCAAGAGATCTCGCCTTTTCGGCAGATAAAAGTACGTTGGAAGTTTCAGAAGACATAGAGCGATTTTATCATGGAACTACTATAATTTTACTAAAAAAGATTTCTGTAATGAGTTTTTAATCAACGATTGGTAGGGCACATCCATAGCATTCGCTTCTTCTTTAATCCTGTTCAANNTTAAGTTGTTTTTTCATATAACCCCTCCTCTCTTTTGTTTAAGTCTCTAGCTGAAATAATCCTGACTTTTTGCTTTCTGATAGTAAATACAATAAATAAAACTCGATCCTTTTTAGTTTTGCCGAGAATAATTTTTCTCTCTTCTTTTCCAGAGTGAATGGGATCTGGATAAAGCTTTTTATGTTCATCGAAAAAAACTTCCTCTGCCTCACTGATACCTACTTGATGTTTCTGCCAACTTTTTCCTTGATTACCTTCATCCCATTCGAATACGAGTGGTTCTGGGATGATTTTCATAGGTTAATTGTATATGTGGGACATATACAATGTCAAGATGCTGTTTCTCAAAGATGCAGTATTGGAATAGAAATGAGATTTTGAAATAGACTCTAGTTTATAAATTTTAAAGAGTTTCCGGTAAACAGAAATCGTTTTTCTTCCAATGCAGCTCCATCATCACGAACCATTTTGAAAACCAAATATGCTTTCCCGTCTTTCATCTCTCCATTCATCTCATTGATGAGACCGTCAAATCTAAATTCTTTTTTGCTAAACCAATCAGGAAAAATTGTATACGACTTCTCTTTTACTGAAGACATTGAAGCAATCGTTGTGCTGTGTGTTTTTCCTGTTATGACATCGAGTAAGATAAGGCCCTGACATGAACTTCCACAATGTACAGTAAAGAACACATGATCGTTTCCCAACCATTGAAGATTGCCCCCCACATTCCAAGGATGAAAATTGGAGTGATAAATTTCCTTATAGACACCCTGATCAATATTGAAAATTTTCGCCTCGAGATTTTCTTGAGAGTCGTCGGGATAATAAAAAAGTCCTATCCTGTTCTTTAAGGGGGAGAGCTGAACAGAAAATATTTTGTGATTTTCGTAAAGGACCTCCTTCTTTACCTTATTTTTTGTATAAATGGTATCGTTAACATCACCCGATGATACAGAACTAAATTCCTCAAGAGGAATATCAAAAATATGTATTGGGTCACCAACGAAATACACTCCTTCACCAAGGGTTATTCCATAGGAAGATTTCTGAAGAGATGCATCTCTCAATACATTAAGTTGATGCCGATAAAGAGTAATTGAGATACATAAAAAAACAATGACCGTTATGACCAAGAAAACCAAAGTCTTTGAAGTTTTCATAATCTAATTTGCTTTTCATACAAAAAACAAGCGGTCGATCAGCGTTACTTTCAGAAATAGACTTGTAGCGAAATAAGAAATACGTGTATATATTGATGTTGGCACATAGCTAGAACCCAAATATTCCACTCCTATAAACTCAGGTTTTGTTTA
>DUGB01000092.1 GCA_013331555.1 Candidatus Woesearchaeota archaeon | reverse complement strand
ATTTATCTGTCAAAGTTGGGTTAAAACGGAGTGGAAACGAAAATGAAAATACCCAAAATATCTATGATTAAACAACCTGAGTTCGTTCGGTTTGCAGGAACTATTGAGGAGCGGATCCCAGAAGGAGCAAGTGTATTATATCTTCCTCTCATACTCGATAAGAGGGAAGATAATCTTGCAGAGGAAGATTTCCATCGAATTGTTCGAGCTACAGGTGACCACAAAAAAGTAACCACTGCGGCTCTTGGTGGCGGAATGGGTAGCCCAGTCGAAGTAAATTGGAAGTACCAACCAACTGCTTCTGACTATGATATTGCGGTAAGTACCCATTTCTGCAAATGCTGTGGTGGCCGGGAGTTGGGTGAATATCTCAGTGATTTTTTTGATGGTTCTAATATTTTTATGGTAGGTGAATTATACATTATTCCTCCAATGAATATTCGTGCTCATGGTGAAGATAGAGTGATTACCTCCAATGATGCTGAGTTCACATTAGAGGGTTGGGACCTAGTGCAAGGCATTCAGAGAGGACTTTACTCTGATTTTAAACTCAATAGAGGAGTAGAGATAGATTACGATAATCTCTTTATCCGCTAGAGGAAACGAAAATGGATAATAAACCCACTTCATCTCCTCGTTGTTGAGGGTCAGCCAAATCACATTGCAGATCTACACTCGTTTTTTGAAGATCGAGTAAGAAATGGTCTGAACTGTAGTGTTGATTATGCAACGACTTTACGCGATGCGATCCATCGACTGAGTGAACTCAGAAAATATGATGGGGTGTTATCGGACGTGTTCTTTCCCTCAGGAAATTCCTCAGAGAGAAGCAAACCTGCAAATGGTCAGCAAGTTGCAGAGAACTGTTTGAATCAAAAAGTTCCTGTTATTCTTGTTACTTCTACCCATCATCATGGTGAGGAAACGAGACCTGTCCATAGATGGTCGCAAAAGGTTGGTCTACCCTTGGTAGATTACAGATATCAAAATTATGAAAGTGCTGGTTATTCTATAACTTGTCATAATCATCCTAAGAATTGGGCTGGTGGATTTCTTGCTTTGATGTATTTTAAAGAATTATTAGATAATGGGTTGGTTACAATTAATTGTGCAGATGAATCTGAATGGAATGATGGTGTTTATTCACCGTGTAAAGAATATCGCTTATCCGCCGGTCAAGCTAGTAAGAACTTAGATCTCTTTATTGCTTCGGATGTGAATACTTTAAGATATCATGTTAGCATAGATAAAAACCCACTTTCAATGTTGAGAGAAAAGTGGAGTAAACCACCTTATGACGATCCCATTTTGCTGAAAGTCATTGACAAATATTGCCAAGGTCTTACTTTTACGCAAGAAGAGTTGTAGTTTTTTTCATTGAAGTATTTACCTTTCATAAATTTTTGCATTATTAGTAAAGCCAGTAATTTGCGAGGCACTTTTTCCTGGAAATACTTCAAATTTGATTTTCCGAGTGTCAATCATTTGAACCAATACAGTTCCAAAGATTTCTTTTCCTTCTTCTGCGCTTGTTACTTTAGCAAAACTTATTCGATTCCAATACTTTCCTTCGGCGGTCTTGTATTCAAAGTTGACGAGTTCATATTTAATTTGACCATTAGTGGCACTTATCCTGGCTGGGTCAGGCGCATTGCCTTTCACGGCAAATTGTTTTGCTTCATTACTGAAATTTCCTATTGAAATAATGAGCAACGAGGGGTCTAATCCATCATAGGCAAACGCTAGGTGTGTTGACCAATACCCCGTCATCCGTTGATATTCTTCTTTGCCAAAATACGCGTTGGTATTCTCTTCAAACCAGTTTCCTACTAATTTCCCGTCAATGTCATAATCTATTTTTCCACTCCGTGGTTCTTTTTGTCTAATATTTTTGTCTAGCAGTTGAGTTTTAATCGGTTCAGTGAAATAGTTAAACATATCGACAGTATGAATTTTCCATGGTTCAACATCATAATGTGCAGGAATAATGAATCCTTTTAATGTTACGTCTTCATCATGTACTGAAAAGTCAAATCCTGGTGCTTTGCCGATGATTTCTCCTGCTTCTACATTTACCGTATTCCTGGTTTCAACGGCTTTCTGCAATTTTTCTGACAACTGATTAACATGGATGTAGATTGTTTTAAACGAACAGGTATGTTTAATTTCAAATCTGTAATCTCCTATGCTACTGCTGGCGTATTCAGTGGGCATGCTGCTAAGTTCCGTAACAACTCCCGCTGCCGGGGCTAGGATATCAACAAATATGCTTGGGTCTTCTCTTGCTGTTCCCGGTTTCCAGGTTCTAGCGGTGTAATATCCATGATCAATCGGTGTGACATGGCCCCCAATCATCAGGCCAAGCGGTTCGATAAAAGCGATATCCGCAATGCGCATGGGTGGTGATGTAAACGTAACATTTCCTTGGCCGCTGCATTGTGTTGATTGTGTGTTTTGTTGCCGCTCTGCAGTCGGCTCTGGATTATTTGTGTTTTGGATTTCTTCGACTAATACGATGGCGTCGAGCTTTTGTCTGTATATTTCGATGTCTGCTAGCGGGGTTTGTTTAAGTGCATCTAATCTTGTCCACAGTTGGTCATGATGTTCTTTTCCAATATGCCCTGGTCCTTGGTCATACCAATAATCAATTTCTCTTTTAATATTATTAAATTCGGTAATCTCAACTTGTTGTATATGGTTGGCGTCTTGTTGTTCTGCGGATATTTGTGTTTCGGGTTTTGAATTTGCTGAATTTTGAAAGAAATCGGATTGTTCTGCAGTGCAGCTCAGTAAGAATATACTTACTACAATCATGATCCATTTTTGCATTTTCATTTTTTAAGCAACCTCTCGGCATTCTGGTATGCAAACTTTTCTTGGACAGTGGGATCTAAACGACCAATGAAAGCACGAGAATAATTATTGAGGGTCAATGCAACCTCTGGATCAATAGACCAGATTGAACCCACACCTCTATCTGTATCCCATAATACTTGGTTTGGATGTTTTTCAATAAATTCTTTCCAGGTATTCAAATCCTGTTTCAACAATGGCGCATAATCTTTAAAATAAGCAATGAATTCTTCTTTCGTGTGGTCATTGTTTAATAATAGTACATCTCCATACAACTCATCCACTCCATAATAAACATTAGGATGGTTCTCTAATATCTCGGCAACATTGTCCAAAGTGCCATCACATGTTCCACAATCAACGAGTTGATCACCATGAAAGATAAAAGTGATATTAGGATTCTCCGTCAGAACAGTTTCAAAAGCTTCTTTTTGACCTTCTCCGAGATGAAAATAAACCAAAAGATTATGTTCTCGGACAACAGGGTAAATCTCCATTAGTCTCGGCGAATCCGGAGGCAGGGCGGGCGCACCGCCGGGATGACCGTAAAGACCGATTTCACCATATCCTTTAAACAGTCCTGGATACACACTTAGCATAGCAGATAGTTCTCTTGCATCAACCGTAGAAGATCCCTGTGCATTTCCATCATTGTCTGGTGGCATAATAAATGGAATAAACCTTCCAGGATATTTTTCCATCGTTTTTTTGACCAAATCCAGAGATTGTTGAGTGATTGGGTCCCATACTGCAAAGAACGCAAGTGATTTGCTTGTACCTTCAGAATCCATCATACAAATCCATTGGGCTATACTGTACTCTATCCCTAGATTATGACCTGTATAATATTCATCGGGAAACCCCGGCTGTCCGTCGGGAAGGCTGTGAATGTGAATATGGGCATCAATCATAGGGCCTTTATAATATTCTTGTGGCAGGCTCTTTGGATCGCGGGGAGCAGGGCAGTCAACTTCCGCAAAAGCTTTCTCAAACATTCGTTTCCAATGTTCTTCTTCGATGGTGAGCGCTTCTTTTTCTTCTTTTGACTTTGCTGGCGATTCTCTTAGTGGTTCGACAGTGGTTTCAGTTATGGATTTATTTACCTGTTCCAGTTCTTCGATCATTGGGATATTTTGCGTTGGAGCACAGGCGCTCACGAGAAGTAATAAAATGATGATGATCTCTTTCTTCACAATTGCGGCCTCTTTTTTTGAGATTAGAATAATTTAGTGGTTAATAAATTTATGTTGGCAATTTATTTTTTTCACCATGGTCTTTTTTCAACCGTTTCAATCATCCATTGTGTAACATCAATCATGTCGTTAAGCATTATTGCTTGACGCTTTTTCCACTGTTTTGAGGAGTTCTTGTCGTTGAGAATTTTTGTTGCTGTTGTTAGAGCTTCTTCTTCTGTTGTAGACCAGATGACGAGCTTGTATTTATTTTGCAGCTCATTGATATACCCGCGTTCCGAGTTGGAGACATAGATTGATGGAACTCCAAGTAAAGCTGCTTCCGTAGCCATAGTAGGACTTTCACCGATGTACATTGCGGCAAAAGCCATAATGTCAAAAATGTCTTTGTACTCTATTTGAAGTTTGTATTTTTCTAATTCTGGTGGAAGATTTCCTTCGGCACTAATGAATACTGAAGCATATTGTTCGAGAGTGCGGATAAAGTTTATTTTATTGTTGATACCACTACATCCTTTATCGTGGTTGTACTTCCAAGAAACGAAACGGACAAGAATAAATTTATTTGGGAGCTGGTACTTTTTCAGAATGTTTTTGTTTGGCGTAAACCAGTGCGGATGGAGGTACGCTAATTTCTGGTATCCTCTGTACGTTTGATGATGACTGTGAACTCTTCCTGTATATGATGTTGGAGTATACACAACAGTGGCAAGTGGATACGTTATAGAGTTGACAAGTTTAGCAGCTTCGGTATCCCAATAGACAAGAGAAGGAATACTGTGTAGTTTTCCAACGATAGCAATAGTCGTGCCATGTTCACCCATAAGAATATCTGGTTTGAATTTTTTAACGAGTTTGGACATTGCTCGCACTCGCTGGATGAGCTCAATGAACATCCCCCAAAGTCCCGTACGGACGACACTGATTTGAGAATAGGGAATATTATACTCGTTGAGAAGGTTAAGAGTAATATCTTTATTTCTGGTCGTGACGAGAATCTTGTGTCCATCATGTTCCATTTTTTGGATAAAAAAGCGAAAAAAATGGACGTGCGCAGGGTGAAGAATATCAATCAAAATATTCATAAAAATTCGTCTTTCACTAGCTTTATAAATCTAGTGGGACGGAGTTCGTCTATGACTATTGTCGATGATTTAGGACGCTATTTGAGTAGTTATCAAAGTGCTAATGGCGGCTTGTGCGATTCTGATGGGAAGGAGATTGATCCTAGTTATGCTAATGCTTTTTTTGCTCTTTTTTGTGCACAGCAGTATCTCAAAACAGAGAAAAAAGAATGGTTCTCGCGATCAATAAACGCAATTAAATTCGAGTTGGAAACGGCCGTTCAGTATCAAACATATCCCACAATTTATCGCTGGGAATTCAAGAATTATGCTTTACTTCAGACTTATCAATTACTCAGGGATGTTTTACCAGAGGATGTTGCGAAGCGACTTAGAAAGAGACTTTTGCGGATGAAGAATATTTGTTCTTTTCAAACGAATTATATGATGATGCGGGTGTTGAATTCGCGAATGCGGTATAGTTTGTTTGGGATGAAAAAAGATTTAGTTCGTTCTTCTTTGGAATTAGAGATTGTTCTTCTTCGGCAGGATAATGATGGATTCTTCTGGGATGCTGCGGAGAGCAATTCATTTCAGTATCATTGTTATGTTTTAGCGCTCTTGTTCCAGTATTATCAATTAACCTCTGATTCTCGCGTGAAAAGTGCTTTTTTGCGCGGAGTTCAGTGTATGCTTCCGTTTGTTGATCAGCAAGGCGATTGCTTGTATCTTGGGCGAGGGCAAAAGCAAGTTTTTGGATATGCTTCTTTTATTTACGCACTGTATGGTGCTGCTTCTCTTACTGATAATCAATATTACGCTGATGTTGCTGAGAAAGTATTTAATTATATTTTACCGACGTTGCGTGCGAAAGAGATTGTTGTCAGAGCTGAAAAAGGAATAGGATGGTATGTATATAATACTTCTGCTGATTATCTTGCGTTTGCAGCAGTGTATTTGAACATTGCTTTTGAATTGAGGAAGAAAAAGTATGCCAACACTAGTCTTGTTTTTGATTATACAAAATCGTTTGATAAATTCTATTCTGGGTTGGGCATTGCTCTTGCTCGAGAGAAGAATTTTCTGTTGTGTTTTGGGATTGCTGCGGGGACGAGTGCGGAAAAACCGATTATTTATCATAGTTATCCTGCCATTTTTCCCACGAGCGGCGGTTCTCCAGCGATGGATAAAAATATCTTCGTTGGTGTGAAGATGGAAGGAGTTTCCCAATGGCGAATGTTTTCTGATCGTACTGGGCTTGTTCTTCGTGCATCATATCCTGATGCGGTCGTTGAGTATTCTTTTCAATTTGGGAATGAAGTTACAGTCATCACAACAGTTTACCCACGTAAATCTGTAGAGATTATTCCCCTCCATTTCCTATCGAATGGGAAAGTGCAGACGTCCGTTCCTGTTTTACGAAAGAGAGTTGTTTCAACTCTTGATGACCAATATGATCTGTATGCTGCTGATTCCATTGTTGTTGATCATGAAGCGAGCTGGTGGTTGCGTTTTGGAAATCTTAAAGAGAAGCATCATTTTCCTCCATTTCGTTCTCGATCAGTGCAATGGCGACGACTGTTTTGGTGGTCTCTTTTGAAACCATTCTTTTTTGGTGTTGTGTTATTGGGTAAGTTTTTGTTTGATAATTCTAATTTTTGGCAGATGCTGCGGTATAAGAAGATGAGGGAAAAGTATTATTGAGTTGTTCTTAAGCATAGAAATTAAAAAGTGTCTATTGCTATACAATCAAGTCTTGGGTTGTCTCTTGAGTAAAATGATCTAATATATCTATGGCTGCCTTCACTAACTAGGCTTAGGTATTGGTTCGTTTTAAACTCCACTTCCCTTGTTTTAATAACGGCAATAGTGGGGTGGCTTTTGTTAGGAGAAGAATTAACAATTTGATACTCTGGATTATCTCCTCTTAGATTTCTTAGTATTGTTTCATTACTCATCAATCTTCCTGAAGTATAATCTACGCCGCTGGTGAAACAGGTTCTCACGAGGATAACTCCCCCAACAGAAAGTCTATCTGCGGTTCGTCTCAGAGCAAGCCATGGTGCAACAAGGTGAAAATACGTATTATCAGAGATGACTAAATCCAATTCATAAGGAAAGTCTTTCATGACTTTATGGATATCATCTTCGATGCCAAAGAAACGAACATTTCTCTCTTCTTCATCGCGATAAGACACAAAAGGGTGGATGCCGTGTTTTTCCATTAGCTTGGCTTGTTCAGGAGTTATCTCCCTATCCCACTCTCTACTTCCAAGCCACATATCCTTTAAACTGCCACTGACACCATATCCTTCGAAATGGTTTGTTGGATATTCTTTGACAAATCTTTCTGTTAATTCTCGTAGGCTATTTGCATGGGCGCAACCTTGATCCATAATTCTGTGAATGCCTGGCAGAGACATTTTTGATTTAACTAGATTTTCAATAAACTCTTTTTGTTCATTATCAAATTTTGATAGAATTTTGTCGTACGTGTTTATCCAATCAGGGTCGCATCTCCCTCCACAATCATTGTAAAAATAACCACTTTTTCTATGCTGCTCAAAAATGGAAGCGAGGAGATTGTCCAATTCTTCTCTGGTGATCCCAACAATTACTCTTTCAGTTCTAACTTCTGTCATTGGATTAATAACACTCAAGAAACCGCCTACTTTAGTTCTAAAAGATTAGTTAAATATAAATATTTAGGATTTTTTATGTGATTAGAGATTTATAATACCAACTTTTCTTCTTTCGCCCATTGAATAAATTCGGCAACGCCTTGTTCTAATGTATATGGCTGCTGATAGTCAAGAAGTTGCACTTGCTTTGTACAATCAGATGTCCAGCCACCGATCAGTCCTTGGACGGTTCTCAGTCGAGTAATTGTTCGTTTATGAAATAGTTTGAATGCCATTTCGCCACCATAACCAATTAGTAGCGCTAATGGTACTGGAATACGGACGATTTTGACATTGGGATTAACATATTTGGCGATTTCGTGGATCACTTCATTATACGTTCTTTTGATCGGCTCAGAAATATTGAGTACATGAATTCCCATTTTTAATTTCTGGAATGCCAAATAAATCCCCTCAGCGGCGTTTTTGGTATAACAAAACTCATAGTAATTGTTACCGTTTCCGACCATGAAGAAGCGTTTTTTCTGAAGAAGTTTGCAGATTCTGATTGGTGTGGAGTTGAGGTGGGCGTAAGGTCCATAGAGTGGGAAGATTCGAAGTATTAAAGATGGTATTTTTGTTTCTTGATGAAACGTTTGTACTTCTTTTTCAGCTTCAAGTTTACTTTTACCATAAGGTTCATTGGGAGCAACAGGATCATCTTCGCTAATAGAATGTCCTGGGGTTGCTTTCGGTCCGATGACTGAGCAACTACTCATGTAAATTACTTGTTGCACTTTTTTCTGTTTTGCTACGTCAAGTAGAATTTTAGTTGCCAAAGCGTTTTCCTGCATGTACTTTTGAAGAGTTGCATTTGCTCCAGGACTAAGGGAATAACAATGGAAAATAATAGCGTTTTCGGGAATGTGTTTAGCGTACGTTTTCGGGTCTTTAAGATCACATGGGATTATTTTTTGGACGTTGAGTTTTTCGAGGTAATCAGTACGGTGATGTTCTTTGATCAGACAGATAATGGTATATTTTTCACGTGAAAGGCGTTCTACTAACGCACTGCCTAATTGACCGGCGGCACCAGTTATAACGAGAGTTGGATTCTTTTTCATCGTAGAAGTCCAAGAAATTAGGTATTTAAGAAGGTTGTGATACACGTATAATCCCTTGGTTTGCACAGACAACCCAAAGTCTTTTCGCGACTTCGGCGATATAGAATCGGAAAAGCGTGTTCTGCTGAAAAACGGGGTGATCTTCATTCAGATTGGTGCATACTCCATTTTCACAATTGCCTTGGATGCGAAGCTCAATAGTGTTTTCAAATTCATCTCCGCGTAGATATTGTGCTGGGGTGAGTGTGGCGATGGTTATTTTTTCTCCTTCTCTATTTGTTCCGAGATGCAGTTGATCCAGAGTTCCTTCAATGATCCATTTAGAATTATTTTTGAGGAATTTTTCGCTTTCACATTGAGGGGGCTGATTGGCAGATGGCGCCATTTGGGTGATTATTATTGGTTCTTTTTCTTCTGTGATTGTTTTAGTTGTTCCCTCTTTTGTCATTTCGGGTGAAGAACAGCCGAAGAACACGATTAGAGCAACTAGTATGAACAGAGCGACATATTTTACCATCACTAATATATGATTATTGTTGTGTATATTAATCTTCGGTTGTCATCTCTTTAGAATACTGTTTCACTCATTCAATAAATTTATAAATCCAATTTGTGGTGCTACTGTACAAAGATATGAAAAGTTGGTTCTGATGAAAGCACTCTCAACATTTGGAAAAGGGAAACGGTTGTCTGGCTTCAATGCTGTACGTGTTGGTGCACGGTTGTTAAAGCATAGTGCGAAATATCCTTTATATCGCCACACGGGTATTCCTAAAATTCTGCCAAAATATGCTCGCATTAGTGTTACCGATATGTGTGACTCGCGTTGTAATATGTGCCACATTTGGACGCTCCATAAAACCGATACTGAGGCGACCAATAAATATCCAAAGCATTCTGATTTTGTTGATACTCCTAAACTACGGAGTGAGATGACCTTTGAGGAATTCAAACAGTTTGTTGATAATAATCCTTTCTTGGAAGATATAATGTTGACGGGCGGTCAGACTTCTCTGAAGAAGGATATTGTGAAATATTGGTTATACCTTGATGAGAAAGGATACCGAACTGGCGGGCCAACAAATACTGTCGATCCAGAAAATGTCATCGCGGTGCAAGGGGAGTTGTTGTCAAAATTATCTGGCAAGCATACACATTCGATTGCTGTTTCTGTTGATGGTTTGGGAGATATGCACGATAAGATTCGCGGTGTCAAAGGGGGATTTGAAGGGGCACTCAAATTTCTGGCTTGGGCGCGGGAACAACAGAAAAAATATCCTTTCTTTGATGTTAGTATTTCTCACAATCTAACTCCAGAAAACTTCCGAGATTTCCCTAAATTTGTAGATTATTTTGTTAATCTTGGATATAAGCCAAATCAGATTACGTTTCGACCAACACAAGGCTTGACTCGTTTTGCGTTGAAAACGCCAACAGCGACGCAGATAATTTCTGATAAAAGTGACGCGATGAAGCAGGAGTTGCTTACAATGTTGGATGGCATGCGGGCGAAGTATAAAGAGTATGATGATTATTATGTGCGGGGCATTCGAGAGTTCTATGAACACCAGCGTAAACATGTCATTCCTTGTTATGCCGGCTATAATACTTTTTTTGCAGATGCATATTGGAATGTTTATCCTTGTGCACCGGAGATGAACGAACGCTTTAAAATCGGCAATTTGCGGGAAAATGGTTTTGTGTTGAAACCGTTGTGGGAAAGTGAACGGATTAAGAAGATTCAAGATGATATTAAAAACGAGAAATGTGTCAACTGCTGGACGCGCTGTCATAGTGCACAGTCAACAATGGCAAGTCCGACGCGATTATTGAAAGTGTTTAAAGATAATGCGTGGCGGGTTATTTCGAAGCCGGATCACATTTAGGCTCTCGATGTTTTCCAGATATCTTCAAACAGTTTTCTATACATTTCTGCAATTTGTTTTGATTTGATTAAATAACCTATAGGCTTCTCTTCCCATGAAAAAAGACAGACCCTATTATTGCAGATACTAATATTTGATGGAATCGGATACGCCGGATACTTCATTTTCAAAATTCTTCTTTTTTTAAACAATGTCTTCATCTCTCCAGGAGCTAAGCCTCTCACTTTTAGTCCTTTCTCTTTCCTCTTTAAGTCATAGTTTAAGAGAAATTTTTGTATTTCTTCGTTATGTTCCCTAACATTAATTGGAAAGAAAAGATATTCATCTCCTTTCTTTGTATTTTCGATTAACAGATTAAGCATAGTGATAATCCCTTTTGTTCCTTCAAATATCTCTGCTTCCTGTCTCTCTTCTGCAAGCTTTTGCTTTAGTTCTAACTCCGGTAAAATTTGTTGCAATTTCTTCTTTTTATCATCGATAAATTCAATCAATTGCTTTGGCGGAACTGCTTGATAATATTTTATCTTTCCTTTTTTAATATAGGAAACTAAACCTTTGTCAATTAATGCATTCACTGAATTATGGACGGCGGAGCTTGCCATCCCCGATTTCTCTATAACTCTTCCTACTTTGTTTGTTCCTAATTCTAATAAAGTAAAATAAACATTTATTTCTCCTTTACTTAACCCCAAGTTTTCCAAAATTGAAGTATCCATTCTTTAAACAACGTGAGTGAAACTATTTATATCTTTCTCTATGGCTCTCCATTTTTAGAGAGTTATTATTTATATCTATCTCAAACAGACACTAATCATCAACACAGGAGGCAATCAAAAATGAAAGTTGTAAAAGCATTAGTACCAATAGCATTACTTGGAGGATTAGTTTATGGTATCACTATTTGTAAGACATTGGAAAGCGTCGATTCTCCTCAAAGAATCTTTCCCGTGAATTTAGAAACAGTTGCTTATAGACTTGATGATGGTGTTCATTTGCGTCACTTCATAGATGAACTTCCATTTGGATCTTTGGATGAAGTAGTGGTACTTAGAGATCATAAAAGAATTGAACTCAAACCAGGTGATCCCGAGTTTGTTGAACAAGAAAAAGTTTACTTGGAGAAGATAAGGCCACTTTATCTTGATTGATTTGTTTTTTTTATTTTGTTTTTTATATAGTATATCACAAAAAGCGATGCCAATGGACCAATTGTTAGCGAAGCAATACGAATACTCACATAAACCGCATACACAATGACTGCGGGAACACCAATGGTAGAGTAGAGATACACTGCGGCGGCTTCTTTTGTGCCTAGTCCGCCAATCGTAATGGGAATCATGGCGACAACGAGCGTTAAAGTGTTGATGACGAGAACGGAAAAAATGTTTACTTCTGTTCCTAGAATGAAGAAGAGAATTGTGACGATGGCAGCAACAGAGAATGATTTGCAGAATGTAATAATCATATTCCAAAGAATAACTTTTTTCTTTTCTTTCCACAGATATTGGAAGTGGGAACTAAAACCAACGAATTTGGAGCTGTAGGAACGAAGGATATACTTTTTGATCATATTGCGGAGCGTTGCTGATGTTATCGCAATGATCATTGCTGCAATTCCTATTACGAGGATGGCAATGATAAGAAGAGAACTTTCCGGCGGAATAAAAATCCAGATTCCGGCAATGATGATGATGGCTTGAGTTACGATTGTCAGAAGTTTATCAAAAAATGCAATGAATACAGCGTTTCCTGTGTCGAGGCCCTCTTGTTTGAGTTGGTAGAGGATGGACAGCTCTCCAACCCCTCCAGGGAGGATTTTTCCTAAACTCCAGACGGGGATATATGATAAAAAGATATTTTTGTAGGGGATTTGATGGTTAAGACTATTGGCGATAATTTTAATATTGTAACTTGAGAACAGAATTTGGAGTACGATATGGATGAAAAGGAGGAGGAGAATTATTGGCCACATTGTGCTTGCTTTTTCTAAAAACAAACTGAAGTCTTGCTTACTGATGACGTAGGTTAAAAATGTAAGAATGATAAGGCCAAATAAAAGTTGAAAACTAAATTTTCCAATTCTCTTTGAGAGCACTTTTACCTCCGGAACATATCAGCAAGGAAGCCAAAAAGAATGATTTGAAGTCCGGTGAGAATCAGTACTGCGGAAAGAATCACGCGCGGAATTCCACCAACGCCACCAGTGGTCATGATGGAATAGAGAACCCACAATCCCATCAAAAATCCAAGGCATAAGAAAAAAGTTCCAATTCTTCCAAAGAATTTGAGCGGGTCATAATCTCGATAAATCCGCATGATATTAATCCAGGCTTTGAGAGCGTATTGCAGTGAACTTTTGAATAAACGTGAGTCACGTGTACGACGGGCGTTGATAGGAACCTCTCTAATTTTGAGTCCTTGCTTCGCGGCTTTGATGATTTGTTCTTGCGTGTAGGTAAAATTGTTGATGAGAGGAATTTCTGCTACTGTACGGGTGAAAGCCCGAAAGCCGGTTGTTGTGTCAGATACTTTTACTTTTGTCAAACTCGCGATGGCTTTAGCAAAAGCGACATTGCCAGCATGTTTCATGATCGAGCCAGCGTAATTACCTTTGCCGAAACGGCTTCCTAGAACAAGATCAGCGCCGTTTTCGATTTCTTTGATTAAGAGGGGGATATATTTTGCGGGATATTGTCCATCGGCATCTGTGTGGACAATAATATCTGCTTTATTTGCTAAGCACAACGACATTTCTACTTTGAATGTTTCGGCAAGACCTTTATTATGGGGATTAGAATAGACAATCGCACCATGCTGCTTAGCGATGGCTATTGTTTTATCCCGTGAGCCGTCATCAACAACAAGAATTTGATATTGGTGGGTAGTTTTACCCATGATATCTTTAATTTCCTGGAGAACGAAAGGGAGTGTTCTCTCTTCATTATACGCAGGAATGGTAATAATTACTTTCATTGGCGTTTTTGGGCACAAACTATTTAAATAGTTTACCGATCAGAGTTCTTTGAGGTCCGGTTTATGGTTTTGTGGTCATTATTGTTCTTTTTTGTGGTTAGTTTTGGGTTAGGGTTTCTCGCTACATTCTGGGTGAAGAATGCCTCTTCATGGGCTGAACGATGGACCATGCGACTTGGTGTGGGGATGGCTTCTTTTATTGTTCTTGGTGTGCTGTTGAATCTTCTTCATATACTGCTGGATTGGCGAATTTTTGTTGGTGTTGTTGTTCTTGGCGTTGGTGCGGTTGTGTATTGGAAGCGGGTAGTGTATACAGAAGTTTGGAAACAACGTCATTTTCGTTTTGGTGTTGAGGAGAAGTATTTGCTTATTGCACTGGTTCTTTTTTCGTTTTCATTATTTATGTATGCTTCAGGGGCGTTTTTGTATCCTTATCTGGAAAATGATGATCCCTGGCATCATGCGTTATCGGTGCGTTATGTTGCGGAAGAGAAAACGCTTTTTGCACCGGAAGGTTATGCATTCAAATATCTTGATCCGTATCCTCCTGCCTTTGCATTGATGATGGGGGTTTTAGCGCAGACGAATGATTCATTGTCGTGGACGTTGAAGTTTTTTAATGCGCTAATTTTGGCGTTATCCGGATTGTTTTTTTATTTAGCGGCGAAAGAGTTCACGCGTGATGGGAAAGCAGCGCTCTTTGCAATGTTTGTGTTGATCTCATTGCCTTCATTTTTTACACACTTTATTTGGGCGCATACGCTGGTGGTAATGTTATTTTTTCCGGCATTGTATTGTGTTGAAATGCTGCGGCAAGATAAACGGTGGATGTATGTTGGTATGATTATTATTGGGGCGTTAATTATGACCCAGCCGTCAACTGGATTAAAGTTGATGGTTTTGCTAGGATTATATTGGGTTGTGAAGTCGTTGTATTTTCGAACTGTTCAGAAAGATGTGCTGTGGACCATTCTTGGCGGCGTTGGTGTGTCGATGCTTTGGTGGTATGACAAAGCATGGGATCAGTTAATGCGCCAATCAGGAAAAGTTTTGGCGTCATCAAAATATGCTGAGATTGCACAAGAAGCAAGTGTCAGTGTGTGGGGGAAATTGAAATCATTTTTTCCTTATAACCAAGGAACTGCTACGCGAGCGTATACGTTTGATGATTTTGTGTATGCAAAACCGTTTGGGATGATTAATGTCCATGTCGGCTGGGGTGTGGTTGTGAGTGTGCTGCTGTTATTAGGGTTGTTGTATATATTGTGGAAGTATAAAGAGTATTTTGGGCAAAATAAAGAACAGTATTGGGTTGGGGTTAGCATCGTGTGGATGGTGTTTACGTTTTTGGGCACCAATTCAATGACGTTTGAGTTGCCGTTCGGATTGTTTGCATTCCGGTTTTGGTTGGTGATGGCTATCCCCGTAGCGTTGCTATCATGGTTAGGGGTGCGATTTTTGGTGGAAGGGCAGCGGAAAATCGGATTGAAAATTCCGGCGCTGGTTATTTTAGTGCTGCTTGTTGTTGGAGTAGCGTTTACATCACTGTCTCCAAAATATAATCAAAATGCACGTGCGCAATGGCCGCCAGGACAAGCGTGGTCATCCATGGAGGAACTGCAATTGTATTTATCGTTGAAAGAATTGCCAGCCGATGCGCGGGTGTATTCTTATTCTGGAAAAGGAGCGTATGTTTTAGGGATGGATAAGTTTGCCTGCGATTGGTGTACTGCGGATCGGGAGCTGCGTTCGTCTCTCACTACGTTGTCGGGGGAGGAGTTGGGATTACGGTTGAAAACGATGGGTTATCAGTATCTTATCTTTGATGTGTCTACTGTTCGTACGTTGATGAGTCAGCAGAATTATACGGAAGAGAAAGCGTTGGAAGTCGTGAATGAGAAATTGCAAGAGTTTGTTACTTCTCCACGCTTTTCGTTGGTGCAAGAAGTGAAAAGTGGCGGGTTTTTGTTTAAAGTGGTTTAGGATTTTCTCGCGAGGACTTTGACAATCCCTTGGTTTGCGTTCACTTCTACGATATCGCCGTCTTTAAGGACTTTTGTGGCAATTTTCGTTCCAACAATGCAAAGTTTCTTTAGTTCCCTCGATACGATCGCTGCGTGTGAAGTTAATCCTCCGGTATCTGTAATAATTGCAGTTGCTTTCTTCATTGCAAACACATACTCGGGAGAAGTCATTGGTGCTACTAGAATATCTCCTTCCTGAAATGATTCTGTATCATATGGATCGAGTAAAATTCTCACTTTTCCCGAAATTGTCTTATTTACACCGGAGCAAGCTATGATTCCTTGAAATTGATTAACGAGTTCAACGTCTTGCTCAGCGTAGTGGTTCCAGTAGCGTAGAGTGTCTGTTGTAGACAATACATTTACGGAACTATCAAAATGAATCCCAAAGCCTTTTCGGCGTTGCAGTAGTGTTTTTTTGAGATTTTTACCAGATATAATCCTTGCAACTTCTTTATACCAGCAATTTAGTACATCTTCATATTCGTAATGAAAGCGTCTTACAACTTCCTTTAAGAAATTGTCTTTATAGTGTAGGTTAACAAAGATATATTTTTTACGTTGATCCTGCCATTCTATATTACATGAGATAACTCTTGCTAAGTGCAATAGTGAATCGGGCAGGGAAAATTTATGAGCAAGGTTTTTCTTTCGCTGTTTTGTTGTTTTTAAGTTATTCTCTAACTCTCTTTCAAGAGCGGGAGATATTTTCTTTTGACGTTCAGAAAAAAAAGCAATGTCTAATGCCTGTACTCCCGCATAACTATTCTTCAACCAGAAGTATTTTTGTTGATGTTTAGCTACATTAGTTGTTTTTAGTAAATCAATTTCCTCCTGTTGATAAAATGAAATCTCTTCTGGAGCGGTTAATATTTCCATTGCTTCCTTTAGTTCTTTATCGTTTGAAATGTATTTCCTTAATTCTTCTTGCAATAAATCCGGCGATCCATAGTTTCCTAATTCTGCTGGAATGGTAAGCACCCAGAATTCTTTCAAAAGGTCATGGAATTCATTCCATTTTGCTCGTAGGTTTTGATTAGACAGACTTTGCAACTGCGCTTGACTGATGGTCTTTTCGAATGATAATAACTTTTCTACAGCAGTAGTCCATTGTGCATAAATCTCTTTCCAAGATGATTTTGGCAGCATATATCTAAGAAAAATATCTTTTCCAAAAGATCTTAATGCTGGCCATTCATTTAACCAAAGCATACGCTTTCCTTTAAACAAGAACAGTGTCGGTGGCCATCGCAAACCACCAAACTTATTTGCCACTACTCCACAACAGACATCAATAAATTCTCCTCCCGGCCAGATAAAGCGTCCGGGAATTGGTCCCCATTGGAATATTTCACCGTTTAATGGCCAATCTTGCTTCGTTTCAGTAATCTTATCTGTCAACGTTGTAATCGGCCTTGACTGTACGATGTAGAATTTTCCCTTTTCTAGCGCCCATTCCACATCAACAGGGAAACTGTAATGTTGCTCGATCTTAATAATCAATTCTGACAATTCGATTATTTGTGTGTCCGTTAACTTCTGTTTGTTGCTCTTCGAAATATTCTTCCATTCATTCTCACCACGCAAAGAACGAAATAAGCCTTTGCTTTGGGTATTGACTGCTTTCTCAATGATTTTCCTTTCTTTCTTTTCTACTACGTAACTATCGGGAGTGATTTGTCCAGAGACAATCGCTTCTCCTAATCCAAGACCTGCTTCAATAATGAGTTGATTTCTATCTTGCGTTACGGGATGTACAGAAAACGCTATCCCTGAAACTTCTGATTCTACCATCTTCTGCATAACAACGGCAACAGAAATGTGTTGTTCATGCAGATTTTGTTCAAAACGATAAAAGATAGCTCTAGGGGTGAATAAGGAAGCCCAGCATTTCTTGACATTCTCTAATAAATTATCTTTCGTGGTGTTGAGATAACTCTCTAATTGTCCTGCCCAGGCAGCGGTTGAACCGTCTTCCACAGTAGCGGAGGAACGTACGGCCACAAAAGGAGTTTTAAGAGCGGCAAACGCAGTTTGAATTTCTTGGGTAATCTCGTTGGGCAGCGGTTGGCTTAGCATAATTGCTTTGATTTGCTCTGATGCATGTTCAATGGTGTGCATTTTTTGATGGTCAACGGTATGGAGAACAGCATCAATTTCGTTATGAATGTTATTTCGCTGCAAGAACTGTTCAAACGTGTCAGCCAGAATGACAAAGCCCGGAGGTACAGGGATTCCTGCGTTGGTCATTTCCCCTAGAGACGCACCTTTTCCGCCAGCTAACGCTGTATCATTTTTAGAAATAGTTTGAAATTTCCGAATATAGTGCATAAGCACATTAGATCAAAGTCAAATTTATATATATTTTGGATCGTTAACATTTAAATATTGAGAAATACTCTTCTTTTCATCGTGAAAAGTCAAACTCTTTTATCTTTGCAAAAGAAAGTTGTTCCCATTCTCAAAAAGAATGGTGTCGTGAAGGCAGGAATCTTTGGCTCCTATGCGCGGGGAGAGGAAAAGAAGAATAGTGATGTTGATATTCTTATTCAGTTTAAGGGAAGAAAAAGCATGTTTGATTTGGTCCATCTTGAACATGAGTTGGAGGATAGGCTTCGAAAAAAAGTTGATGTTATAACATATAAATCCATCCATCCACTTTTAAAGGAGAGTATCCTTAAAGATGAAGTGAGGATTTTATGAAGGAGGACAAAGTATATCTTTCTCATATCATTCAAAGCATTGATGTCATTGAGACTTTTTTAAAAGAGTGTACAAAAGAACAGTTTCTTCATAACATTGAGAAGCAGTTTGCCGTCGTTAGAGGATTAGAGATTATTGGTGAGGCTGTTAAGAATTTATCTTCTGCATTTCGGGAAGAGCATACTTTCATTGGTTGGAGAGATATTGCTGGTACTCGTGATGTTCTGATTCATGCTTATTTTAGTGTTGACGTAGATTTAGTTTGGAATATTGTTAAGAAAGATCTGCCTGACCTGAAAAAAGAAATTAGTGTGATTATAGGCAAAGAGATTCACAAATGATTCACGTGTTCCTTAATCAAGCATATTCTTCACGTTAAGACTGTGAAAATATCCTTTCTTATACATCCAGATTGTTTTGAGAACATCTTTGCTGTAACTCCAGGCTCTCAGATGTGATTTTTCGTCTTCGTAAATGACCGGAACAGGAGTTTCTTGGATCCGAAGGTTGTTAATCAGAGCCATGATGATCATATGCCCATCGAAATGGAAGCGGTCATCGAGTTTGTGATAGGGAATTGTTTCAAGAGCTTTTCGTGAGTAGGCAATGAATCCTGTATGAAATTCGGAGATTTTGCTTTTAAGAGCAGTGTTTTCAAGGAATGTCAAGAATTTATTGCCACAGTATTTGTACAAAGGCATGGACGTTTTGAATGGGTTAATGGCGAGCATGCGTGAGCCAAGAACCATGTCTGCAGTGTTATTGAGGATAGGGTTGACCAAAGTAGGAATGCAGTCGGGGTCACATTGCCCGTCTGCGTGAAGAAGGACACACACATCCGCTCCCATGGCGNNTGAGCAGCGCCGTACCCTTTATTCTGAGGATGGATTTCGATGGTAATGTTCTTGTATTTCTTTTTGAGCAGTTCTGCTTTTTCGCGGGTATTATCTTTTGCACCATCATCAATAATTATGAATTTGTCAATTAATTTGAGAATGTCAGGCTTAATTTTAGCAAATGCTGATTCTATTTTCAGCTCGGCGTTATATGCAGGCATAATTACAAAGACTTTTGGAGTCATATTCTTTCTTTGGGAGAGCTGTTTTTAAATATTTCTTCGGAAGATGGCGGTTAATTTTTCCCAGAAAGAGAGTGGTTTGATGTCTTCTTGAGGCGGATATTCTTCCCGCCAGTCGCAGCGTACGCACCGGCGCTGTTCATGGAGCCGAACAGTCAGCTTGTCGTGTTCTTGGCAGTATGGACAATACTCAGTCATATGTAGTATAGCCAAGCGGCACAGTACAATTTCTGAG
>DUGB01000061.1 GCA_013331555.1 Candidatus Woesearchaeota archaeon | reverse complement strand
TACTTACTGCCGTGATTATAGTTCCTCCAACCAGACTTCTACCACCTAAAATAGAAAGAAAAGATGATTGAATCAAACGATCACAAAGAATTCTTCTCTGCAAACTTCGAAATCGAATAACATAATAAATACTACTTTATAGTAAATATTATAAAAACAGTTATAAATAAACTTCCAAAACAAAACTACTATGACTAAACAATATCTCGGTTGGGAGAAATTAAATGAACTTGGGCAAAAATATCACGAACTAGTTCAAGAAGGAAACGGAACAACTGTAGAAAACCGTACATCAGAACAAGTAGAAATTGCTAATACAATTGTAGCCGGAACAAAAGATTATCTTTTTGGCATTGCGCTAAGACTCATACAAAGTTCAGTAAGAGTAAATAGTGAAAGAAAACTTTCACTCGCTTCAGAAAAAGAGAGAATTGGGACTGCAAAAACAGTAAGTATTGACGATCTCGTCCAAGAAGGAGCAATCGCTATTCTGAGACGGATGAATAACTATGACCCCGACAAGGGAAGTATAGAAGAATTCATTGCCGTGAATGCTGCTTCAGTAATGCATCGGAGAGCGGCTAAATTATTGTACTCAGTTTATGTTAAACTCCACACCCAAACTGATGTAAGAAAACTGAGCAGAGCAACAGCAGATGATTCTTTACCAACGAGAGGAGAGATTATTATGGCTCTTAGCCAAAAGATGATTCAGGGAGAAGAATGGACAAGAATAATGGCTGCCCAACTGTCGTATGACTCCATGAGAGGAGAATTGGTTGGCGTTGATACCCCTCTTCCTAGCCCTGATGAAGACTGGAGAAACAGTTTCTTCTATCGGCCATCATTCGAACCACGCGAAGCAAGAATACCCTCGCCGCTGCCATCACCAGAGGAAAGTGCCGGATTAAAAGAGTTTCAAACTCATGTTTATAGAGTAATGCGTGAAAAACTGACGCACAAAGAACGATTCATAGTTGAGAAATACCTTGGAATGGATGGAAAAGAAAGATCAATGGATCATGTAAAAAATGAGTATTGCACCGAATTTGAGGTTGATGTCACAAGACAAAGCGTGTATAACATCTATAGAAAAGCCCTCGGAAAACTTCGCCATCCCGCACGGCGGCTGTTCCTCGTAGAACATCAACCATCAACGACTAAGTATCTAAGAAGAAAAGAAAAACGCACGAAAGATCAAAATGATGCTTTAAAAGCATTTAGAGAACTCACAACGAGGGAAATGAGAATTCTCCGATTGTACGGTTTCTGAATATCCCCTCCATCACCAAAAACTTTAAGAAGCAAAAGAGTTCTTCTCTCTGCGGGGGTTTTGTAAAAAAGATGGTTAAGGAGCTTTTTAAGAAGTGGTTTAAGAACTTAAAGTTAAATCCATTTAGCAAGAGAGATCAAATTAAGCTTGGTTTGTACGGTCCTCCGAACGGAGGAAAGTCTACTTTAGCGAACAGGATTTGCCTTGACTGGCTCGGCCAAGAAATGTCGACCGTATCTCATATTGCTCACGAAACTCGGGAAATTACCATTAAAGAGCAAGTCACGATTAAAAACAAAAAAGGCAAAGAATTAACGTTCTCGCTCGTTGACACGCCCGGAATAGCAACAAGAATCGATTACGAAGACTTTATCAAGAAAGGTCTCAAAAAAAATGAAGCAAAAAAACGGGCCAAAGAAGCGACGAAAGGTGTCATAGACTCCATAAAATGGCTTGACAACATGGACTCAGTCATCGTCGTTCTCGATGCCACCGAAGATCCGTATTCTCAAGTCAATATCACCATTCTCGGAAACTTACAAGCACGTAACATTCCTGTCCTCATTGCCGCCAATAAAGTTGATCTTAAAAAAGCAAACTTAGAGGTTATCCGGTCAGCTTTCCCGCAGTATAAAGTTGTCGGTCTTTCCGCAAAATACGGCAAGAATATCGAAGAGTTTTACGAACAGCTCTTCAAAATCAACTAAATCACCTTACCGTTAACTATATAAATCAAAAAGGGTTTTTCACCCCTGATTCAGAAAGAAAAAATCAAAAAAAGAGCGCTATGGTCACATTCCAATTTGTTCCGTACCATGAAATAGAAGGGATTACCTCTGCTAAGCGGATTAATAAGCTTCTCAATATCGTCAAAGAAGACAAAATTGTCATCCTCGAAGGTCGTTTGCGAAAAGAAGAGGAAGCAGATTTAATTGAAATCACGATGGAAGAAATCGCTCCTGGTTTTCGCGGCATCGAATTAAGCGTTATTTACCCTGATCGTAGCCGCCAAGACCCTTTCCAAAAGCTTAAAGGCGGCTTTGCTAATCTTTTACTGGGAGACAGACAAGGATTGACAATCATCGGACCGGCATCGATTGTCAAGAAAATTGAGCGCAACCCCGATAAAATAGAATTATTCACCAAAGAAACAAAAAACAGCAAGAAAAAGCGCGCTAAATAGCGTTTTCATTCTCGAAATCATTATATAGCACTTTTCTTTTAGTGTTCTCATGCCACACCAGTGTGTCCGTTGTAACTCGTTTTATCCCGATGGAGCCCAAGAGATTCTGAAAGGGTGTAAATGCGGTGCACGACTCTTCTTCTTCATCAAGAAAAAAGATATTGACGCCGGCAAAGAGCTCATTGGTAACTTAACCGATGAAGATAAACAGAACATTGAATCAGACGTGCGTGAGATTTTATCATTGAAAGCAGATGAAAATCGTCCTGTTGTGTTGGATATGGAAGCAATTCGTGTTTTACAACCAGGAAAATTTGAACTAGATTTAGTCCACTTGTTCAAAAAAGACCCGTTGATCATTAAATTGGATGAAGGAAAATATTTGATTGACTTAGGTCAGGCGTTTAAACAAGATAATCTTTAATTATTCTAATTCAAAACAGCGTTCCGGTTTAATAAATTCTTCCAAATGAATTTCCCGACAAGATAATTGGCCATAGTGTGCGTATTCCCGTTCTATCCCTTCTATATGTGCTGCTCCTACTCGAAGAAGATCTCTCCTTTCAGGTTCTTGATGTCGTAAAGCTTCACGAGTCATTATTCCATTTCGGACATCACGAATTCCTGAAGAGGGAAGTAGATCGATAATGGGCGCAGAGATTTTATTATTATTAGAACTAGACCAAATGATCATAGGAAAATAAAAAAAAGGAGCATTGTACGCCATAGCTACTACTATAACGCCGAGCAAGGCAGATTCCACCGGTGTAATACCTTCCCGAATCCCTGTGCGAGGATTATCTTTCTCTAGGGGAATGACTGGAATATCAAATGCTTCAGCAAATTTTCTGGCAGAAGGATAACTATAACCCGTAATTTTTCCAAGATAATGATATCCCAACCTATGTAATTTTGGTAATAACTGTTCTTGATTAGGATCTTCAGGAGGAGGTGCTCCTTCACTAAGAACTCTATTTGGTCTTGCTTGTTGAATATATTCACAAGCAGCTTCCGCTGAACTGTAACTATAGAGATGAAGTTCACCCATTAAGGAAAAGTTGTATGTCCCTTCTTCTCTCTGCAGAGAGCACTCATGAACTTCAATATTGACTTGGCCGGGATCAAAATCTTCTGTTTTTGGTAAATTCTGAACAAGAGTATAATGACCCGCTACTAGTACGCTCGCCATCGAAAAAGCAATGGCACGGACTGCTACTTTTCTCGGTAATGATGTACAGTTTTCTTTAACCGCACTAGGTACGCTAAAAAGAAAATCACTGACAGAATTCCCCATAGATCGTAATCGCTCTCCCATTGGAGTAAAGTATTGTTTAACAGCATCAGAGAGATCGGAAACATACTTTTTGGCATTTTGTAATCTTTGTGTTAACGAAATCGAAGGACTCTCTTCATCTGAACCTAAGGTTTCATGGTCTAAATCTTTTTGCTTTCGTTGACCTCGCCACAATTCATATCCTTTTGAAATCAAATTTGTACTGGCCACGACCGCAAGCGCTGTGGGTTGATTATAAAATAGAAAAAGAGCTGAAGGGAGTATAAGTTCATCAGTACATTTAATGATCGCTTCTTCAAGTAAACTTATACCTCGACCTTGGCTTTCAGACACTGCAACCTGCTCTCGATATTCTTTATATTGTCTTATTGCTGTTGGAAATCGAAAAATAAGACTAAGATCAAGAGCAACACGCTCACCGGCCCAAGAAAAATGGTGACCGATACGTTGTAATTGTTTTTCAAGATTAGACATTGTTTTACCTTTCTATGGTGTAAAGTTATTTTTTCTTATAACCAAGGATAATTCTTCCACTCACACCAGTGAGTTAATTACTATACAGGAGATACATTAGTTATAAACTTTATGGAAAGTTCGAAAGAGTATTCTAAAATACATTCTCATTAATGAGAGATTACAAAAAAGAAAGAGAAACATTTGGCAAAATAAGTATGTTATACGAAAAAGCGAGAATCAGTTATCCTCAAGCTCTTATTGATGAGATTGGCACTCTGACATCTATCTATAACCCAATAATAACAATAATTATCATAAAAAATATAAATTAAGCATCTTTTTGACATAAAAGTAGAGGATATAAAGTATAATGACAAGAGTTAAACGAACATTGGCAACATTGTTAGTAGCATTAATTCCAGCTATGAGTTGTGGAGAAGAAGACCAAGGATATCTTGCATTACAAAATGCAACTGATTATTGTGCTCAAAAAGCTATCGAATGGTATTTTGGTATTGTTGCTTTCGGAAATGGTTGCGGACTTACAGCAACAACAGTAGGCCCAGATCTTAATGAGTGCGTGGACGACCAACTGAGAGTTCATCGTTCGGCTGATGTTGGACAGGTTTATCAATGTGAACACCTTACTGCTCTAAGAGAGAATTCACATCCAGTTTACGCCTACGCTCGTTCACATCACCCTCAGAGCCAAGAAGAAATGAAAGACTTTGAGACTCTTTGTCTCCAAATTCAAAGTGGCAATCCTCTACACTATACACTAAGGTGTACAACAGTTGATGGGAGAACAGCAAATTCGACAATTGTCCTAGAGTAAAAGTCTTTTTCTGGGTTTATATTTCTGTCTCTGTTATTAGAAATAGTCTCGGTCTAAAACCACGAACGAAGTCCGTGATTACATGAAAGCAAAGCTTTCAGTACAGAAATTAAAAAAATATTTCATTTCTTGTAGCCCCGAAGGAACAGATTTTCGTTATTTCCAAGGTCGATTGAAAGAAATCTGAACAACTACAACTTACTCTTCTGCGCTTTGTCAGACACAATCACACTATGCCCGGACTTATCCTCAATGATCAACTTCAACGGCTCACGGCCAAGAATGACATTATTCAGCTTTTTAATCATGTTCTTTGCTTTTTTACGAATAGTATCGTCCTCGTCTTCTGCATCAATCTGCGATTCAATCATTTTCTTAACCCGTTCCAGTACACCTTCCACATTAGTAACATACCCTTCCGAGGCAGGACCGGGCTCAATCGTAATAATATGAGGAATTTTTAAAGTCGCTTCCCCCGATTTAACCACTTTAATGTTCATATCGGCTTCAGTCGTAATATCTAACGTATACTTGCATGGCTCTTTCTGCTCCGCAGGCTCAACATCGGTCTTATGATACCCGCAACCATCACACTGCATGGAGAGAATAAACACTCTTCCAAAGAAAGGAATATCTATCTCCTCTTCTTGTAAGGCAAGCTTTTTCTCCCCACAGACAGCACATTCCTGACCTTTTAATTCCGCCATATGAGCATAAAAAGAAAAACTGTTTAAAAAGATTGTGTTTCTTACCCTTGCCGACGAGAAGTAAGCAGAAGGAAATTTTATAAAGAAACCCCCTTACCAGCAAAAACAATACGCACCGGTAGTATAGTGGTTAGTATGTCGGCCTTCCATACGAGAATGTGTCCATCCTTGACTCTTCTCACGAAGTGAGCCGATCACCCGGGTTCGACTCCCGGCCGGTGCATTTTTTCTTAACTGGATATACTTTTCGTTATGTTAATTAAAGTGAGAGGCAAAACGCAATGAAACTCAAGAAACAAAACTTGATAAAAGTAAGAGGATGAAAAAATACAGTTTATTTACAAGGAATTGGATTAAAATAATCATTATAACAAACATAGTGAGTAGGTATACCTACACACTGACTTAGCTGATCATTCCAAGCAATATAAAACAGAGGAAATTTTTCAATTCCTATACACGTACAGGTTTTTGAATAAATCCTGCCATGATAACTACTACATACTGGAAATGATATAACCATAATTAACAGATAAAGAACAACCAACGTTAACAATATGATTAATTTCTGTCTGGTGTACTCTTTTAGTATTAGAATAATTAAAATAATATAAGCAATGAATAATGGTAACAAGAGATCAGAGTAATAGAAAAACGTAATAACTCCAAAGAAAATTATACCTACTATAAACAATAAAACAAATAACCCTACTTTCTTCCATGACATACTTTATTTAGATGTCTATTTAAATATATAATTCTTCCGCTAACCTATTTAGTCAGGATAAAAACTTACCGCAAACAATAAACCATCTCAAAAAAATTTCGATCATGACAAGGATGTTCTGGAAACAATTCTCGAGCATGTTTAAGTGCTTTCTCTCCTTCTTCTTGCTCACCAAGATCATGAAAAAGAACATCCGCTCGCAAAAAATGAAACTCCGCAGCCGTTTCATCTAACCGTAAAGCATGATCCAAAGCATCCAAGCCCGTTGGATCACTCGCACGACGATATGCTTGTGCCATTGCCCGAAAATACATTGGACTTGTGATGGTAGAAAGAGTGAGTTCATTCAGAATAGCTAATGCTTCTCGTGGTTCATCCATCATCATTGCTGTAAAATAACCGATCTCTTCACGGAGAAACTGACTATTCAAGTCTTGACGCTGACCTTTCGTATAAGCTTGTTGAGTTAACGCAACAAGACCAGCTCTCTGAGATGAATCGCCTAAAGAGAACAAGCGACTACAGCGAGATACAATGAGAGCTAAATCTTCTTCACACGTAGCATCTTGTAATTTCTTGGAAAGAGATTCAACTTCAATTCCCAGCAATTCCTGGCGAAATTCCCTTTGGCCATTGCCGCCCAATAATCGTTGATGATCAATAAAAATATTAGCATAAGAATGATTGCAAACCGGATAAACCCACTCATGAACTAAGCCTTCGTGGTGAAAACCATTCTTCCTAAACAATCGTGGCTGTTGACTCATGATTTGACGTCGAGTCAACTGAAGTACCCTATAAACGGGAAATGCAGCGTCCGAAATAAGACGCTGAATTTCTGACCTATATCGTACATCAATACGCTCATCGGTATCTAAATGCAAAACCCATTCTCCCGAAGCTGCTTCAGTACCTACATTTCGAGGAGAGGAGTAATCAAATATATTATCATACTCAATAACACGTGCACCGGCTTCAGCAGCGATCTCCGCGGTATCATCGCTTGATCCAGTATCAACAACAATATGCTCATCACCGAGCTGTAACGCATTATTTACAACTGATTTAATTCTCCGCTCAGCATTTTTNNTTATAAAATTTACCACTAAATAGAGATAAAATAAAATTTGTTGAAAAGAGTGGTAAGAAAAAAATATATAACTAATTCGACAGATTAAACCAACCAGTCAGATGCGTTATTAATAAGGTTGAGCTTGAAAAAGCCATATGGTTCGTTATACGGTAAAACCATTTGATCGCAAGATTCGACTGGTAAATTTTACTTTCGGGTTGCAAGAAGATGTTCTAATTCATCACGAGAAACGATAAGCAAAGGATTTCCTGAACCATACATTGATGGTCGTTCAAAAGCATTAGCAAGGACAAGTTCTGGAGTAACCCCAATTCCTCCAGGAGCATCATGCATCTCTGGGGTTATTCTAAAACCATACAAAGGATTGTTCTCCTTTTTTTTCACACCGCTTCCAAAGACAATAACATCATCATGAAGTGCAACTCGGCCGTGATAGCCAGGACTGCCAAATCGTTTACAATCCCAAAACGCCAACAATTTATTATCAGGCATTAGACGAACTTCAGCTCCCTTCGGAAATGTTTCTGAATTATGATAAGTAGAAGCAACAACAAGCTTACCATCAGATGCTAATTGCACAGAGTCAGAAGTATAACTTGTTAATGCCGTGACTGACGTACCGTTAATATGAACAACATTTTCACTAGCTAAGTAAAGATCATCACCAGCGACTGCCAAGTCTAGAGAATTGGGTCGAAGACTTAACGGACCTTGTGATAAACCTCTCCTACCATCATTAAAAGTATGAAGTGTTGAGTCATCAGCAACGCGGAATATTCTAGCTTGGTCTCGATTTTCCTCTTCACCATCCGGACTAGCTGGTCGACTTCTTTCTTCAAGAGGACATCGAGCTGCTGCCGGCTTAGGATAAGAAGTTCCTTCCACACCAAATAATTCACCTTGAAATTCAACTAATTTGTAAACGGGAATTTCCGTACGCCGACCATCAACCCGCTGGCCAGTCAGTGTTTGATACACAGCACCAAGAGAATTAGTATCAAAGAGCGATCTTTCATACAAAATGAGAGCAGTCACTTCATTATCGCCATCTGAACCTTCTCGAGTTGCCAAACAAACAGGTTTTTTCATCCCTTCATGAAAGGCAAGAATGCGATTTCGTGAACCAAAAACAAGTGCTTTTCCTTCAAGTAATCCCATATCTTACTCAGACGTAGAATATTTATTTATAAAATTTCCGAAACAAAACGAAAAATGACATTTATCCCAACAACGTTTATAAATGAATTATTACAAAGCACCGCGATGCATCAGGTATTCGAAGACCATGGTTGGAACGTAGATATCATCCGAGATGATTCCGATCGAAGAGGATATAAAAGTATATCAATATTAGAAAGAATGGTGAATAAATCACCACTAGAAAGAACTGCAATACGAGTAGCCAGTGCCGTTGCTGCTGTTGTCGATGAGTTCCGCTATCAAGACTTATTTGCAAGACAGGTAGTGGATACATTCTATGACTTTGTTGAAAGATTCAGATTTTCCCCGCTAACACAAGAAGACCCATTAAACGGGTGTGCACACGTTCTTTACGCCTATGGCAAAGAAGAAGCAGAAGTAACAGCACTGATAGAAATTCTCGAAATGACCCATAACAATAGAGTAAGAGTAATTGCTTTCGCTAAGAGAAGGACTGATCTTAACGGTACTGTCCCTTACTTTAAACTAAGAACTTTTGAAGGAATAAATTGTAAAGCCGAAGCAAGCAAATACGCCCATACCCTTCGAGATGAAATCCAAAGAACATACCTGACCCAAAGCCAGTCATAGGCTTCATCCAAAAAATAGATT
>DUGB01000096.1 GCA_013331555.1 Candidatus Woesearchaeota archaeon | reverse complement strand
TATAACGGAAAAGATAGTTTTTATTTTTGGTGAGCATGTCTTCTGGATAGCCAAGAAGAGCCAGAATTTCTGCTTTCAATTCCGTGGGCATAAGTTCTTTTTTAATGTCATTGATAATGATGTGTCCAGGAAGCTGTTTAATGGTGTCTTTTTCTTTTTTCAGTGATCGTTTGATCGTGATATGTTTATCTTGAAGAATGAATGAAAGTTCGATTGAACCTTGGGTTGTGCCTTTTCGGAGCAAGGCTTCAGCAGGAAGATCTGGCCGGGAGGCACCAAACAGAGCAAATTCTATGGCCATCAACAGCGATGATTTGCCGGATCCAATGTCTCCCGCAAGAAGGATTGAGCCTTGTGGAAAAGCAATTGTTTCTGAAGAATAAGAACGAATGTTGTTTAAAGTTAATTGCGTGAGCAACATGTTGTTTCTGGGCGGTGAGTGCCTTTATAGGTTTTTAGGTGGGGGAATAGTGTTGTTAAAGCAAAATAATGTTTATTAAGGGGTTTGGCGGGATAATTTGTATGGTTGATATTCGGGAGTTCTCTGTTTCTGCGTTGGCAGGAAATTGTATCGGTTTTTTTGCTCCGATGAATGGTGGGAAAACTCAAGCGCTTGTTGATGAATTAAAGAGAGCGTGGTATTATGATTGTAATTCGATTGCGTATAATTCTGAAAGAAATACTCGTGAGCGAGATGCAATTGTCGTTAACGGGGAATTCAGGCATCCAGCTAAAACAGTTGGGAGTGTTCCTGAATTGCGAACAGACTTAGAGAAAAGAATTTCTCAGTTAGGTGCTTCTCAAGAAGGACAGAGGGGAGAGGTTGTTATTATTGATGACATCTCTCATCATCGTGGATGGCCTTTGCGTGTTGTCGGAATTGATGAGGTTAATTTGTTTTCTCTTACGGCTTCTGAAGCTCGTGAGATGATGGATTTGATGAATTGGTGCATAAAAAAAGATATTGTTCTCTATGTTGCAGGTTTGATTTATGATTTTCGTCATCTTCCTTTTGGGCAAGTCCATTCTCTTCTTCCTTATGTTGATATCAAAATTGATAAGAAACCAGCTTGTATGGTTATTGATAGTTCTGGTCAAAAATGTGTTCGGACTGCTAAGCACACTCAACGTCTTTGGAAAATGAGTTATTCTCAAGAGCGTGGATTAAATGATGTCGAATTGCCGCGGGTTGATTTTGTCGATAAAGATAAGAAGCCAGTTGTTGATCACTATGTCGCCGCACCGTTTTTTGACCAAACAGTTTTAATTGAATCTGGACAAAATGCGGGCAGGGGACGCAATGTTGTTTATTTGCCGGTGTGTACAGAATGTGCTCGTTTGCCGTATCGAGAAGAAACGTTTCGTGTCTATGATGCGATCGTTCGTGGCGGTAATCCAGAAGCAGTTTTGTCCAATCCTCAGTTGACGGCAGGAATTTTAGAATTTTTGTGTAGTCCAGATGAACGCTGGGGAAAGAGAGAAAGTGATGGAAGAATTGTTGCGCTTTCGCATTATCGAAATGAAGTTGGTGGTTTCTCTTCGTTGTAAGTGAGGAGAGACTCTGGAAGAGAACCTTCCAGAGTACTCAAACACCTCTTTTTCCTCAGTTCGAAGAATTATGCTGCTCTGGGTCTAGTCGTTTGTTCTTCTGCTTCTCGTACTGTTTCGATTGTTCCTTCGACCCATTGGACTAATCTTTGAAGTTTATCTTTTAAGCCACGAAGATAGATGGCTACTTGTTCTCGTTCTGATTTTCCTCTTTCGAGCTTTCCTTCATTCTCGAGTATTTTAACCCACGCCATTTTCTGAGTTGATCCTCTAACATCTTTGGCTACTGTTCCTGTATAACGAGATAATGCTCTTCCAAGGACGGCTCTCTCTGCTCCAAGTGCTTCAATTATCTTTTTGCCTTTATCATATTCTGGGTCTTTCTGCGGCAGTTGTGACAAATATCTCTGAAGTTTGATTCCTTCTTCTTGAATATCTCTATCAACCCGAACTTCAGTTCTGCCTAAACTAATTACAATTTGTTGCAGGGCATCAATCATTGATTCCATGGTTTTTTTTCCTTTAAGGATACTTTCAATGTCTTCAATGAGTTCGCTGAGGTACTTTACTTCTGCACCAAGATCACCTTGGACTGGACGTTGAACATTTTTTGGAGTCATAGTATCACCACGTATTCTTTTTTATTGTATAACTTGTTCTGCCTTATATTATTTGCGATTCTAGAGAATTAGGAGGGTTGATCATTAAAATATTTATAAATCGGCTGTTGTTCTTTAAATTCAATTTCTTTGTTTGCATCCCTTGCTAGAACATAGAGAAGATCACTCAATCGATTTATGTATCGTAAAACATTATTATTCATTGCTTTTGTGTTATGGGCATGGACGATAGTTCGTTCTGCGCGCCGGGTAATTGTCCGACAGAGATGAAGAAATGAGCTGGAAATCGTGCCGTGAGGAAGGATAAATTTCTGCGGCATGCCGAGTTTTGTTTCGATTTCATCAATCCATTGTTCCATTTCAATGATATGGTTTTCTTGAATTTTGGGAGTTGTGGTGGTGCTGTGGGCAGCAATGTCTGCTCCAACGGTAAATAGGTCATTTTGGATTTTAAGCAGGACGGTGCGTAGTTTTTGGTCTTCCGTAAAACAGAGCGTTATTCCGAGAACGGAATTGAGTTCATCGAGCGCACCAAGAGCTTCGATCCGTGGATCGTCTTTCAAAACGCGTTCGCCGCCATAAAATGATGTTTCTCCTTTATCACCTGTTTTTGTATATATTTTCATGCTTCTCCGTCACCGATGGTCATTACTTGATCTTCATAACTTCCGTCACGATAAATAGTAATTCCTTTACATTTTCCTTTCCAAGCCAGCAGATACGATTCTTCAACATCTTTGATGGATGCAGAGTGAGGAAAGTTAATTGTTTTTGAGATGGAGTTATCAACATGTTTTTGAAGTGTCGCCTGCATTTTAATGTGCCATTCGGGGCTAATGTCTTGAGCAGTGACAAAAACATCACGGATATCTTTTGGAATCTCTTTTAATTCTTGAATGGAACCAACTTTTGCAATCTTGCGAATAAGTTCAGGAGAGTAAAAGCTACGTTCCTTGGCGACATTTTCGAATGTTTTATTGATATAAACTAATTCTGTATCTCCAAGGACAGTGCGTTGGTAAGAGATGGCATACAGTGGTTCACAGCCTGGTGATGCATCTGCTAGGATACTTATCGTGCCCGTGGGCGAGATTGATAAGCAGGTTAGGTTACGCATTTTTCTGTTATCTTGTTCGTGTTCCGAACCTTTCCAGGCTTGACATACTCCTCTTTTCGCGGCAATTTTGGTTGATACGGTGTAGGTATTTTCTTTGATGAAAGACATTAAACGATCTGCAAAGGCAAGTCCTTCTTCCGAGTCATATTTGATTTTAAGTCGGCAGAGTGCGTCAGCTAGTCCCATTATTCCTAAACCAAATTTGCGTGTTTTCTTTGTTTTTTCTTCAATTTCAGTTTTGAGGTAGGAATTCATATCAATTACATTGTCGAGAAAGTGGACGGCGATTTGGATGGTTTGTTCTAATTTATCCCAATAAAGATCTTCTTTTTCTTCGTTAATAAATTTGTTAAGGTTAAGTGATCCAAGGACGATACCTTCATAAGGCAATAATGGTGCTTCGCCGCATTGATTGGTACTTTCAATTTCTCCTAGATGACTGCCGGGATGTTTACGGTTAATTTCATCAATAAACACTAATCCAGGATCGCCGGTTTTCCAGGCGTTTTGGGTGATGAGAGAAAAAACGTCTTTTGCCCGCAGCCTGCCAACGTATTTTCCTGTTCGGGGGTTAGTGAGATAATATTCCCGGTCAGTGTCTACCGCGCGCATGAAACGATCAGTCACAGCTACCGAAATGTTAAAATTCTTGAGGGAACGTTTGTCTCGTTTGGATTCGATAAAGCGGATAATATCTGGATGATCTACTCGAAGGATTGCCATATTAGCTCCGGGACGAACACCTCCTTGTTTAATTGTTTCCAGTGCCCGGTCATATACTTTCATAAACGCGACAGGACCGGCAGCCACTCCGAGGTTCTCTTTAACAGGATCACCTTTTGGTCTGAGACGGGAGAATGAAAATCCTGTTCCACTCCCTCGCTGATGGATTAATGCTGCGTCTTTGAGTGTGCCGAAGATTCCTTCCATGGTATCATCAATGGGCAGAACGGTGCAGGAACTTAATTGCTGGACTTCTTTTCCTGCGTTCATTAATGTGGGAGAGTTTGGGAGAAAACATAATTCTTCCATAACACGATAAAATTCTTGCTCAGTTTGTTGAACTTCTTCTTTGGTTGCACCATACAGAGTATCTGCTTTGGCAATGTTCTTCGCTACACGTAAGAGCATGCCTTGTGGTGTTTCGGATAGATTGCCTTCTTTGTCTTTAAGTAAGTAGCGTCGTTCGAGAATTTTTAATGCTTGATTAGAAAAAAGAAGTGTTTTTTCAGTGTTGTCGTTGCCAACAATAAATGCTCGCTGCTCTCGTTCTTCGTTTTTTCGGTGACGATACAATATGAATGCTTTAGCGGTTTTAGCGTGGCCGTTTTCGATGAGAACTTTTTCAACAGCATCCTGGATATTTTCTACGGTAGGGGTTGCGGTTTGGTACTCTTTCTCTACAAGAGCAACAACTTCTTCAGCAAGTTTGTGGGTAGGCTCGCGGTTTGTTCCGCCGACCGACTGGGCAGCGTGAAAAATGGCATCCTTAACCTTTTCGATGTTGAATGGAACAACTTGGCCATTTCGCTTAATAACTTGTTTGATTTTTGTTACTGTGGTTTGGTTTGTGTTGTCCTTAGAGACCATGTGTGCCTTGGAAGGAGGGGGTTTATAATTACTTTTCGCTTGGAAAATGGATGGTTTTGTTTTCCAATTCATTAAAAAGATGGGCTTAAGTTTAACAAAAAATTATTGTAAATGTTGTGCTATGTCTTCTAATAATTTATCTGAATTAAAATTTTCTTTCTTATAGAAGCCATTTGCTCCATAACAAAGAGCCTTTCTAACAACATCAGAACTTCCACTACTTACCATGTACAATGGAACATTATTTCCTGATCCCCTAATTGTTTGGAGAGCTTTTAATCCAGCATCTTCTTCTTCCATATCATTATCACTAATGACCAAAGAATAATCTCCTTCTAAAACACGCCTCACCAAATCACTTCCAGTTTCAACTACATCAACCTGCACATCTGGAAAAGAAGATTTTACTAAATCAACACAGATTCCTCTCCAACTTAGATGATCCTCAGCAATAATAACATTCTTTAACATTTTATGTCAAATAAACAAGACTAATTTATAAACTATTCGTTCTGATTATTATTTCCAAGTGACAACAATCTGTCCTTCAATTCCATGTAACTGCCCATGCGTTTTTCTCTTAACTACATCCACTTGTCTCTCCGCAGATTTCACATAGCATACAAGTTCCGTTTTGTCGAAGTTGGGTTGCACCACAGCCACGACAGGATGCTTTTTCTTCTTTTTTCTTACTTTGTTGTATAGCTTGGCTATGCTCAAAACCATTCTCATGCGCTAAACCATTACTCAGAGAGGGTTTGTTTTCTGAGCTTTCGAGTTCGAGCAAGAATGCACTGAGCTCACGCACTAATGGATGACCTTCTACATTGAGACTGTGCTGAGCTATAAGTGATGGTGCGAGACCATGGCTTAAACTCAAATTCACCGTGTTCACGAGTGCATTGGTCATCGCTTCCTGAACAGGTGTGAGTCCATCGAACGCAACGGCAATTGATGTTGATTTTCCTTCTTCAAGAAGAGCAGTCAACGTCAAATTCCTTTGTCCAATCTGCATTTTTTTCTGAATCTTTACTCTCATTGTCGGTTCTTCTTTTTCATCGAGGATTTTTTTTAATTCTGGATTTTCTTCTAACGTTGTGTTTAATGGCTGGCTGAGTTTTGAGCCATCACGATAAAGTGCTACGGCTTTACTCATCATTGTCCAAGCATCGTAGTATGCCAGTTTTACTTGTTCAACAGTCCATTCTCGCGGCATATTAATTGTTTTGGAAATAGCTCCTGAGATAAATGGCTGCACTGCGGCCAGCATTTTCAAATGGCCATACGGATGGATGTAGCGTTTTCCTTGAGAACCACAACGATTCGCACAGTCAAAGATTGGATAGTGCTCTTCTTTGAGATGTGGCGCTCCTTCAAGCGTCATGGTCCCACAAATGAATTCATTTACGGCAGTGATTTCTGCGTCGCTAAATCCTAGAGCGTTGAGAACATTTCCGTTTTTTCCCTGGGCAAGGCGAGTATAGCTTTCTTTGCCTAGTGTTGTGGTATTGAATACATAACGAATATCCATGGCGCTTCGAAGTTCTCTTTCAACAGCATTGATTTGCTCTTTAGTCAGACCGCGTTCGTGCAGAGATTCTTTGTTAATGAAAGGACAATCCTGTAATGTTCCGTGTCCAACACAATACACGATGATTTCTTCAATTTGTTGTTGGGTGTACCCAAGAATGCGCAATGCCGATGGAACTGATTGGTTCACGATTTTGAAAAAGCCGCCGCCTGCTAACTTTTTGTACTTGACAAGGGCATAATCTGGTTCCACTCCCGTGGTATCACAATCCATGACCAACCCAATTGTGCCGGTTGGAGCAATAACGGTTGTTTGAGCGTTCCGGTAGCCCCATTGTTCTCCCCATTGTAAAGCATTATCCCACGTATCATGTGCGGCGTTAAGAAGTTTTGGCGGACATAATTTCTGATTCAGCGCGATTGGTTTAATCGTCAATTGCTCATAGTCTTGCTGATTGTATGCTGCGCGTCGATGATTCCGGATAACACGAAGTATTGATTCTTTGTTTTCTGAGTAGCGATGGAATGCTCCTAAAGCGTGAGCCATCTCTGCAGATGTTGCATATGATTCACCCGTCATGATTGCAGCGAGAGCTCCAGCAATTGTTCGGCCCAGTTCACTGTCGTACGGAATGCTTTGCACCATCAAGAGTGTGCCGACATTGGCATATCCTAATCCGAGC
>DUGB01000055.1 GCA_013331555.1 Candidatus Woesearchaeota archaeon | reverse complement strand
TAATCTATTTTTTGGATGAAGCCTCGCCAGGGGATATTATCCTTAAATTCGGTTCGGAGAACATAACTTGTATTACATTAAATAACCAGAAAGCCCTCAGCTTTAGCTGAGGGATGAATGGCTCTGGTTATTTATGTCACAAAGTGCGGGGTTTAGAAAGCGTCTCTTTTTAAGCTCTGCTCTTCAGGGCAGGGTGAGACGCTTTCCCGCACTTTCATGACCTTCAATTACCATCCCTTCTTAATTCAGCTCCTCGACGTGATGTTTCATCAACCGCGGTAAGAAATTCTTGAATCTTTGTATAATATTTCGTTGGTAAATATTTACAGATCGCTTGTATCGTATCTTCATTCATCGTTTCAAAAAAAGACACCCAAATCGCATTTTTGACTTCGTCTCTGCTTTCTATATCGCATCGTAAGATGAACTCTGCTATTCTTTTTAGCATCTCTTGATTCTTCCTTTTTTGATAATTCTCCGCAAAACATTTCAAATCACTCAATATGGTATTTACTCCAATTTCATGATATTCTTTCTCTTCCTCATGAATGTTCTTAAATTCTGGAATTGCAAGTAATAATTCTGTAATGAAATTTGCTTCATTTATCTTTACCATCCATTAATGATCTTGGTTATTTTATTAAAATCTTTCCCTTGGCAGAATAGCCACTTTGATTTTTCTCATCTGCTTCGCTCCTCACTGTCAATTTTGGTCTAGGCATCCGACACTTTGGGAATATCTAAACTAAGTTTAGGCATAATCTTAGATATTATTCATCGCAAAGATGAAACTTTCGTTATTAAATCCTCAGAATTCTTATCACCTATTGTATATACTTTTTCTTCAAAAAAGATTGGATTTAACCAATAAACGCCTTCAGGAAATACTTTAAATAAAACTTTACGCATAACATCTGGTAGTGTTCCTTCGGGAGTTTGACTCATTTTCTTTTTTTCTTTAGGAAGAAATCCCGGGCCCATATGATCTGTTTCAACATAAAAAACTGCACTTACTGGAACAACGCACTTTAAGATAGTTTTAGTTATATCTTCGATTCCAACATGGTGACAGCGGTCATTTTCTGCTCTTGCTATAGCTGCAACCAAGCTAGGAGTCAGGGTGGGTGTTGGTCCATGATAAATTCCATATTGAAGAATTCTATCTGCCTGTTCTGTATAGCAAACATGATACATTGTAATTTCTCGTCTGAGCAAAATCTTCTGCAAATCCATTTCCCAAATATGTTTCAAATTATCTTCTAAGTCACAAAAAACTCGATTTAAAACTAAGTGTCTGTCTATCCTAGTATTTACTCCAATATAATCCCTAAAACGTTGTACTAATTCCCCAATTGCATCTTGTACGTCTGACGTATCAAAATATGTTACACTCATAATTATTCTAAAAAGCACTTCATTTAAATACTTTATCCCTCACAAGTGATTAAAACTACAAAAAAGATTCTTAGACACTTTATCATCAACGCTTTACCGAGACATAAAGTTCCCACAACATAACTCCATCAATTCATCCGCAATTTTTTTATAATTAAGAACATCTTTCTCAAACAGAATCCCAGAACAGACTATCTACTACTTATCTTCTAAACCGCGGCTTATCCTGACGCGGTCTAAAACTTCTTGAACGTCCTCGTTGATTTCTGGGTGGCGGTCGTGCCACTGAACCTACCGCATTCTGCGCTTGATTTGAATGATAAAGATGAGGCATAACTTCTATCTTCAATCGGATCAACCGCTCAATATCCCGAAGAAAATCACGCTCATCAGCAGAGCAAAAAGAATACGCCGTTCCTTCCGCTCCTGCCCGTGCCGTCCTGCCAATGCGGTGAACGTAACTCTCCGGCTCGTTAGGCAGTTCAAAATTAATAACATGAGAAATGTCATCAATATCAATTCCACGTGCGGCAATATCCGTTGCCACTAACACTTTAGTTCTGCCAGATTTAAAATTCTGCAATGCTTGTGTTCTGGCCCCTTGCGATTTGTTACCATGAATTGCGTCCGTTCTCACATTATGACTGCTAAGATAAGAAACAACCTTATTTGCACGATGCTTGGTACGAGTAAAGACTAAGACCCGAGTAAGATGTTTTTGTAACAGAAGTTCTAACAGTAGTTTTTCCTTGGCAGCTGAATCAACAAAAAACACTCCCTGTTTGATACGTTCAACCGTAGTTGCTTGCGGAGCAACTTCAACGCGGACTGGATTCCTCAACAGTTGATGTGCAAGCTGACTCACTTGAGGTGACATCGTTGCCGAGAAAAAAAGTGACTGTCGTTTTTGTGGCAATCGTCCAATAATTTTCTTAATATCATGAATAAAACCCATATCCAGCATCCGATCGGCTTCATCTAACACAAAAAATTCCACGTCTCTTAAACTCACTCTGCCTTGATTCATCAAATCAAGCAGCCGTCCAGGTGTTGCGATAACAATGTCAACACCTCGTGAGAGAGCAAAAACTTGAGGTCCCTGGCCAACGCCCCCAAAAATAACCGTGTGCTTAAATTTAAGAAACTTTCCATACGACGCAAAACTATCGCCGATCTGCGCTGCCAGTTCTCGCGTTGGCGCCAGCACGAGTGTGCGAAGTGCTCGTGGATATTTCTCCGTCATCCGTTGAAGGATGGGCAATACAAACGCAGCAGTTTTACCCGTACCCGTTTGAGCAATTCCAATTAAATCTTTACCGGCGAGAAGATCGGGAATTGCTTTTGCCTGAATCGGAGTAGGTGTCGTGTACCCTTGCTGAGCAACAGCATTTTGAAGCGGTTCAATGAGATTAAGTTGTTGAAATGACATTGTAGATTTAATAAATCGTTAAAAAGAGGTTCTGCTTTTAAAAGCATTGATTTTCTTTTGATTAATCCCAGAAAGCTGTATTTTCCTGTTTAGAATAAATTCGTCTTTTCATCACGAAAGTTATTTATGGTGCTAAGAATGTTAATCTTAAAAATGAATCAAAAACCATTAACCTGGAAAAAAGTTGCTTTGATTTTCCGTTTAATCTTAGGAATTATCCTACTCTTTAGCCTCATTGACTTTTTCATCCACAAACTCAGCAATGAATATGCAGTTCCTGACTTTTATTTTAGAAATAAGATAATTTTCGGCACACTCATCGGTTTTCTCTCTTACTTTTTTCTACGGAAACAAACAGTATGGCCAAAAACTTTGCTCTTCTCTGCCATCATCAGTATTTCGCTCCAAATCCGCTATTATCTTGAAGGATACCCCAAAGACTTTGTCTTTCTCTTTCTGGGAATCCATTTTGTAATCTTAGTAGTTGTATCTTGGCCGTGTTTTAGATTTACAAAGAATTACCTCTGATGAATTCATTCTTTAATTCGAAAAACAAATACTTTATTAAGAATTCCAGCTAACTAAACCCCATGCTAAAAACAGTTCTCGATTTCATTCTTCACATTGATCTCTATCTTACTACTCTCATCCAAACCTACGGGAGTGTTGTCTATCTTTTTCTCTTCCTCATTATCTTCATGGAAACTGGTTTTGTTCTCACCCCTTTTCTTCCTGGGGACTCTTTGCTCTTCGTTGCCGGCACACTTGCTGCAACCGATGCTTTGAATGTCTACTTCCTTTTTGTTCTTCTTGCCATCGCCGCCATTCTCGGCGACACCGTAAATTATTGGCTCGGCCATTATTTCGGCGAAAAAGTATTCTCTCGATTCATCAACCCGGCCCATCTTGAAAAAACAAAATTATTCTTTCATCACCACGGCAAGAAAACGATCGTTTTAGCCCGATTTGTTCCGATCATTAGAACGTTTGCTCCTTTTGTAGCGGGAATTGGCAAAATGAATTATCTTACTTTTCTCAGTTATAATATCGTTGGTGGAATTGTATGGGTTGCTCTTTTCGTGTTCGGCGGCTATTTTTTTGGCAACATCCCGATTGTCAGAGAAAACTTAACGTTCGTTGTTGTTTCCATCATTATTCTTTCTTTCCTTCCCGCAATTATAGAATATATCAAACATAAAAGAAAAAAAATTTAAAATTAATTCTGAATACAATCCTATTGAACAATTGTAGTGACTAAAATAGTCACAACTACTACTGTTTCAACCATCCAGGTTATGATCCGCATTAAACTCGGAGAAAAATTCTCGAATTTAATCCTTTGTTAAAGGGAGTTAAGAACTTAAACACTTACTTTAGTAACGTTAACTGCTTTTGCTCCTCGATCGCCTTGTTCCACATCAAATGAAACTCGATCATTTTCTTGTAATACTGCATTGTCTTTTACACCAGACATATGTACAAAAAACTCTTTTCCATCATCCGCGGTAATAAACCCGAATCCTTTCCTTTCGTTAAAAAACTTTACTTTTCCTTCCATTGTATTTCCTCCATTATATACTTCTATCATTAGATACTTTCTTTTGACAAACAGTACAGTGCATGACTCTATTCTTTCTTCGGTCGACAACAAACCGCTTCTTGCACAAGCGGCAGTACTTAACCAAATTATATTCGACCATTATCGCCTTCTTCTTGTATTTTTCTGCGGAAGTTGAATGTCATTCGAACCGCAGACTTTACAATTGAACGTTTTTTTTGACTTTGACTTTGCACCGTGGCTATAATTTGTTCTTGTTCTGATCTCAGAACTGTGACAAGCATTACATTGAACCATAGTAATAATACCTCGATCTTGTTGTGGGCACGTTATGCTAGAAATAGTTGAAGAAAATTGTTTCAGTTTAAACAACCAGATCTATGTTATTACTACCAATATCTCTTGTATTTATAAATTGTTGTCTCTAAAACAGATATTTGGCAGGTATAATCTCTTCGTGATGGACAATTCATCAAGACACTGATTAGTTAGATAACTCCCACTCCAATTAAACTTATCACTATTATTATATACTTCTCTTTCTTTCTACTTTTCTACAATGTCCATCATCAACTTCCACCAAGGATGCGGTTTAACACCCGGTTGTTTTGGTCCACACAACCCGTATTATACCATTTTTACTACACCTCTTTTTATTATCCATTATCCTTTGCTTTTTGCCATTATCCCCACTGTAATTGCTTTATCTATATTCATAGTCCTCAAAAAGAAAACGATCATCGATTGGTCTTCTTTCACCATTATTCTCTTGGTGATTCTCATTTATAGTCTTTCTTTCACTTTCTTTGCTCACTGGACGTGGATTGTGTACTAAACCGAAACGAAAAACCCAACCGCCGCAAGCGGCGGGGTATCAAAGAGGTAGATGGGTTTTTCGTCCGGAAAACATATCACCGATTTTCACCCAGCTGCCCCCAATGGGACGGGGTATGTTTTCCGAAATCAAAATCTATATAACCCAAGTTTGACAGTTTGCCA
>DUGB01000056.1 GCA_013331555.1 Candidatus Woesearchaeota archaeon | reverse complement strand
CATTTATGGCGGGGTGAGACACTTTCAGCGAATTTCTCATGACATAGAACATAAAACAATAAACTTTAAGAACCCTTTACAAACTTAATCTTACCATGAAAACAGCCCTAATTACTGGTATTACAGGACAAGATGGCAGTTACTTGGCAGAATTTCTTCTCAGCAAAGGCTACAAAGTCTATGGCTTAGTCCGCCGTCTTAGCACCCCCAACTATATCTACCTCGAACATTTTTTACCAAAAATAACTCTCATCGAGGGCGATCTCCGTGATCAAGCATCGCTAAACCATGCGGTTAAACTCAGCCAGCCCGATGAAGTATACAACCTTGCGGCGCAGTCGTTCGTCGCCACAAGCTGGAAGCAGCCTGAAGTAACTTCAGAAGTAACTGGTTTAGGCGCACTCAAAGTACTCGAAGCAGTCCGTCACTTCGCTCCCCACGCTCGTGTCTATCAAGCTTCGTCAAGTGAAATGTATGGTAATGCGACAGAAAATATCCAAGATGAACAAACTAAATTTCGTCCTCGTAGTCCGTATGCGATCGCTAAACTCTACGCGCATTGGATTTCAATTAATTATCGTGAAAGTTATGGGATGTATGTTTGCTGCGGTATTTTGTTTAATCATGAGTCTCCTCGTCGGGGAATTGAATTTGTCACGAGAAAAATTACCGACGGCGTCGCGAAAATCAAACTTGGACTTGCGAACGAACTCGTTCTTGGCAGTTTAGATGCTCAGCGTGATTGGGGCTTTGCTGGCGATTACGTTCAAGCGATGTGGGCGATGCTTCAGCAAGATAAACCAGAGGACTATGTCATCTCTACAGGAGAAACGCATTCTGTCCAAGATTTTGTTCAAGAATCATTTGCTGCCGTTGGCATTTCAAATTGGCAGAACTATATCCGTCAAGATCCACAGTTTATGCGCCCTGCTGAACTCTTTCTCTTACAAGGTAATAGTGCTCGTGCACATAATAAACTTGGCTGGAAACCTGCTGTCAACTTCAAAAGTCTTGTCACCATGATGGTCAATGCCGATCTTGAGCGGCTGAAAGAGAAGCATCGTCTATGAATATGACCCCTACATGTTTAGTAACGGGCATTGGCGGTTTTGTTGGTTCATATCTCGCAGATTTTTTACACCAGCAAGGCTGGACCGTTATTGGTTTTGATCGTTCTGGCAAAGAAATTCCCAATACCATAACACACAAAATTGATCTTCTGGACAAGGATAATGTCTATTCTCTGGTTCAAAAAATAAACCCTCAATACATTATCCATCTCGCGGCTCAATCATCTGTAAAAGTAAGTTGGGACAAACCAGAAGAAACAATTAACATTAATGTTGAAGGAACAAGGATTCTTCTTGATGCGGTTATTCACGCCGGAATTCAAAACACCTGTAAACTCTTGGTTGTTTCCTCAGCTGAGATTTACGGTCCACCTCAACAAGTTCCCATGAATGAAGATCATTCCTTAAATCCGATTAATCCTTATGGGCAATCCCGTCTTCAGCAGGAACAGCTCATTAATGAGTACATCCAAAAAAAGAATCTTCAGATTATTATTGCACGCAGTTTTCCTCATACCGGTCCGGGTCAATTGCCAACCTTTGCCTGTCCTAGCTTCGCCCAGCAAATCGTTCATATTGAACAAGGAAAACAAGAGTCAATTATTAATGTAGGCAATCTCGATGCTCAACGCGACTTCACTGATGTACGGGACGTTGTTAAGGCGTATTATCTTCTTCTTACCAAAGTAAATTTTGGTGTTTTTAATGTCTGTTCTGGTCATGCTGTCGCGATGAAAGATATTCTTCAGCAATTGTTACATGAGAGTACAAAAGCAATAACTATTCAACAAGATCCTGCGCGCATGCGGCCAAGTGATATCCCTATTCTTGTCGGTAGCAACACTAAAATTCATCAAGCCACCGGTTGGAAACCAATTATTCCACTCTCGCAAACGCTACGTGATATCCTTAACTCTTGGAGAAATTAACTATGGACATTAAAGCAGCAATCTTTGGTTGGAATGGTGTATTGATTGATAGTCCTGCCACTGCAATTGTCGAGTACTGTGCTGCACGTTTAGGTACTACTCCTGCAATATTGACTCCCGCTCTTAATCGTCATCTTCCTTCATTTCAGGATGGAAGTGTTGATGAACGTCAATTTTGGTCGAACGTTCTTCTCGCCGGTCGTATTCGTGGTACAATTCCTTCTGGTTCTTTATGGAGTGAAGCATTTCGTGTATCCTACGAAGAGCGTCCAACGATGTTTGGTCTGGTTCAAACACTTCATAATAATGGCTACAGCACCGCACTTCTGTCTAACACCGAACCTCCTGCCGTTGATTTTTGGAAAGAGAGAAACTATCCTGGGTTTGACCAACTCATTTTCTCCTGCGAAGCAGGTCTTGTTAAACCTCAATCAGTCATTTATGAACTTGCTTTAGAAAGATTAGGCATTGAAGCGGGAGAAGCAGCTTTCGTTGACGATAAAGTATTATGTGTGAGGGGAGCAGAGAGAGTTGGAATCAAAGGAATTGTATACAGTTCTGAAGAACAAGTCCGTCGTGATTTAATAGAGGTAGGGATTAATATAAGTTAGAAAAAAATATTTAAGTTACCCCCAATAACCAAATAGTATAAAATATTCTATCTTTTTTTCCAATAGACTCCATAATGTGCTTCTTCTTGTATTCTTCTAAGATGGGCACAGTTCGAAAAGTGAG
>DUGB01000097.1 GCA_013331555.1 Candidatus Woesearchaeota archaeon | reverse complement strand
AAGAAATTACAAAACTCAGCCAACCATTTTTGAAAAAAGCAGAGATCAAGGCTCCAGAAGAAATCCTTATAAAAATTTGTACGGTGGAAAAAGAACGACTTGTTCTTCTTTCAGATTTAGTCGAAAAAACGCGCGGATATTTAATTCTTCCTACCTATCAAGCCAATCTTCTTGTTTGGAAAAAATCCACAAAGGAGGATGCGCGATTGCAATTGCAAAATATTATTCCTGTTTTAGAAGGTTTCAATAACGAAATAACTGGTTCGTCCGCATTGATCGAAATGGCTTTGAGAGAGTATATTGAAGAAAAGTATTTACAAAATGGGAATGTTCTTTGGCCGTTGCGAGTGGCTCTTTCTGGACTTTCTGCTTCACCTGCTCCATTTGAACTTCTTTGGGTTCTTGGAAAGGAAGAAAGTTTGCGGCGTATTCATAAAGCTATCACAATGCTTGAAGAATAACCTTCTTTTTTGTGCATACACATATTTTTTTTCTCATCACATTTCTTGTCGTGACAGGTTCTGTTGCGGTGAGTTTTTTGATTCCAGTCGCTTCTGTGATGGCAGAAAAAACAACACAGATATCTTCTTCGAACGCAACACAAATTCTTTCAGAAGACATTGAAGAAAAGAAAACACACATTGATCAAATTCAGCGAAAAATAGAACAGTTTGAGGAAAAAATTTCTGCAAAACAAGCAGAAGCTGCAACGCTGCACGGTCAACTTGAATTATTGGAAAATCGTGTGGCAAAAACAGGACTTGAAATCGAATCGACTGAATTAACCATTGCAGCTACAGACAAAGAAATTCAGATGATCGAAAATGATACAACACGCGTGGAACAAGATCTTGAACATCAACGAACATTACTAAAAGCCATTCTTCAAGAAATTGATCGAACAGATGATCGTTCAACGATTGAGCTCCTTCTTCAAAATGATTCCTTTTCGGAATTATTTGGAGTATTAGAATCATTGGAAACTGTGAATGCAGATTTGCGTAAAACATTAGAAAACGCAAAAGATCAAAAACGCGCCCTTCTGGGACTCCAACGGGAAAAAGAAGGGAAAAAAGACACATTAGAAAAACTTTCTGATTCTCTGCAGGAAAAAATGAATCTTCTTGAACGTGAACAAGAGGCAAAACAAACACTTATCACGCAATCTCAAGCTTCAGAAGCACAATTTACTTCGCTTGTATACGATTTACGTGAAGAAAGAGAGCATATCAATCGTCAGGTAGCGAGTCTTCAGGCAAAGTTGGAAAAACGTTTATCTGAAAATGATCTTGCTGATGATAGTTCTGTTCTTTCGTGGCCCGTTTCTGCAACAAAAGGAATCTCAGCTTATTTTCACGATCCTTCTTACCCGTATCGTCATTTATTTGAACATTCCGGAATTGATCTTCCGGTCAATGTCGGAACCCCTGTTGTTGCTGCGGGTCCTGGATATGTTGCATGGACAAAACAGGGAACTGGATATGGAAATTATGTGATGATTATTCACACAAATGGCATTGCGACCCTTTACGCTCACCTTTCAAAAATTCTTGTGGAACCAGAACAGTTTATCACACGCGGACAAGTGGTCGGATTAAGCGGAGGAAAACCAGGTATGCCAGGAGCCGGACTTTCTACCGGGCCTCATCTGCATTTTGAAGTCCGCAAAGATGGTATTCCAACAAACCCATTAGATTATCTCGAATAATACCTCTTTTCTATGTTCTGGTTACGACTCATTGGCTGGATCTTCTTTTCGATCCCTATTTTAACAGCTTTTGTCTTTTGGGTTTGGATGATCAAAGAAGCCATGAAAGATGATGACCAGGTAGCTGGTTTTTTTGGTCTTGTATTTCTTTTATGGCTTATGGGAGTTGGCATGCTTGGATTTGGATATTTTATTAAATTTATGCAGTAAAAATATGTTCATAACAAAAACAAAATGGATATTTTTTGGTCTAATTTTTTTTCTTTTTTTTATTATTCTTATTGCTCTTTCACCTTTTGCTATTGTTTCTGCTGGACATCGTGGTGTTATAACAAGATTTGGAGCGGTTGATAACAATATTTTAGAAGAAGGATTCCATGTGATAAATCCGATTGATAGTGTTCATCAAATGGATGTACGTACAAAAAAAATAGAAACAGATGCAGATAGTGCAAGTCGTGATCTTCAAAGTGTGAACACAACTGTTGCTGTTAATTATCATGTAAATCCACTTGAAGTGAATCGTCTTTTTCAAGAAGTTGGAGAAGATTATGAATTTTCCATTATTTCGCCAGCTATTCAAGAATCTGTTAAAGCAGCAACAGCAAAATTTACCGCAGAAGAACTTATTGCAAAACGAGCAGAAGTTAATGAAATTATTCGTACAAATATTGAAAAACGACTTTCAGGAAATCACATCATTATTGATGACCTTTCGATTGTGAATTTTAGTTTCAGTGAAGAATTTAATGCAGCAATTGAATCCAAACAAACAGCAGAACAAGATGCATTACGCGCTGCTAATGATCTTAAACGTATTGAACTCGAAGCTCAACAGACGATTGTTCAGGCTAAAGCAGAAGCAGAATCTATTCGCATTCAAGCAGAAGCGCTTAAATCTAATCCTGAATTAATTCAACTAGAAGCTGTTCGTAAGTGGAATGGAGTTCTTCCAAACTACTTAGGATCCAATGTTCTTCCATTTTTAAATATTACAACTGAAGAGTGAATCTGGTGAAGTGATGACATTTTCTATTACTGTAGTCACAGAAACAAAATAAACAGCCAAAATATGGCTGTTTTTATTATTTTGTCAATAAATTTTGACAAATAAATACTTTTATGTTAATTTTCAGCCATTCTTTTTCTGATCACTTATTTCAAGGAAAGAAAGGGAACTGAATGTGGCATAAAATACGTCGTGTCTACTACAACACAGGAAAAGTTTGGATGCGTCGTCTTAAGTGGCGTATGATCGAGCTCCTAAACACTCATCCATCAAGTCGAATTTTGTATCCATTGATGGAGATTGTAATCTGGCAGCAGGTTTGGACAGCCACTGATAAGACCGGAGTTATCAAATGGTACATTGTTCACGAACCGAGTGATGCGGCGCGGTACTACAGATCCTTTTCGGATAATGACGGTGAGGATCTGGCGCTTGTGGGTGTGCAACGTCCATGTGGAGGAATAAACCTCCGATTTGTTGTGAGTTATACTGGACACTACGAATATACCGCGGTCCTGTATCATGAATTTTTCAAAAAGGAGGAGGAGTGATCATGCAAAAAGTTTTAATTGGTTTTACGACACTTATTCTTGTTATCACCAGCATTGCATGGGCTGCACCTTCCTGGACTGTAAATGGAAATGTTGCAACTTTCGATGCTACAACTCTAAACTCCAACTGCGAAGCTGGGGTTCAGACAGTTAAAGTAAACTTTGAAACTCGCGAGGTTTTGGTCTATTGTTACGGCGACTTTGAATTGCCGCCGATCAATGCTAACAAGATCGAGATACGAACGCGTAATCCGTTCGTACTAAAATAAACACAGACGCCCGCACCTAGACGTTATTGGTTGCGGGCGCTTTTCTTTTTAAGGTAGATTAAGGTAGATTTATGACCCTCAAATAAACGAATGAAATACGTTGTGTCGCACAATATATCTTATACGACACTAGCCTTGACAAGACTGATAAAATACGGTCGTTGATTCTTTAACCTCATAAAAGGAATCCAACAGTGCCTCTTTGACTCACGATTTTACTTACTATGTGTAACTGATTCAAACCCCCAACCAACCATCAAAAAAATTGAGATTTATAACACACCCACCTTTTGGATGTTTTTTCTTCTTAACATATAGGTTAGGTGTCGTAAAATATTATTTCTTTTCACCCAATCTTTTTCGAATTTCTTTTTTTCCTGCCTCTACTCCAGGCTGATCAAACGCATTAACTCCAAACAGTTCTGCAAGATAAACAGTTGCGTGTTCGTAAAATTGAAAAAGAGCCCCAAGAGATTCCGGAGAAAGCGATGGAATAAAAAGAGTTCCGTTTGGGCGTCCATCATTAGCAAGAGCCTCTGCAGTTCCCTCTTGTTCTGCCCGCAGAATATCTCCTAATTCTCTTCCGGCAAGATACCCAATATGTGCATGCGTTCGAAATGTTTTTGGAATGGAAATACAACGCGTATTTTTTTCACATCTGATAAATGTAATCACTTTATCCATTGGACCATCTTGATAAAGCTGGATTTGTGAATGTTGATCAATGGCTCCAAGGGCAGCGACAGGGGTCGGTCCGATCGTATATTTTTTTCCAAGTGATTCCGCCCAAAGTTGTCGATACCAAAATGTAAACATGGAAAGACGATCGATATATGGCATGAGAACATGAATGTGTTGATGTTTTTTTGCATAGGCAAGGTAGTGTAAACCGGCAAAACATGCAGAATCGTGTTCAATCCCTTCTTTTGCGTATGTTTTCTCAATGGACTTAGCACCGTTTAAAATACGACAAATAGGAATACCTGCACAGGCTGCAGAAAACAATCCGACAGAAGACAAAACAGCAAAACGTCCACCCACATGTTTCGGGTGAGGAAGAATAAAATAACCGTGTTCTGTAGCAAGTTCAAAAAGTGAACCCTGACCGATATCCGTGGTGACAAAAATATGTGCCGCGTGTTTTTTGACTCCTACCGCACGAATAAGACGTTCACGTAATACGAGAAAATTTGCCATGGTTTCCAAGGTAGATCCTGATTTTGAAACAACGTGAATTGCTGTTTTTTTCCATTCATCTGAAGAACGATCAAGAAGATTCCCAAGTGAATCAGGGTCAGGATTATTCACAAAATCAACACAAAGATGATGCTGATTTTGTTTATTTGTATGTAATGATTGATAGAGAGTACGCGCCCCAAGATCAGATCCACCAATACCAATCACAATTAAATATGAAAAAGATTTTTG
>DUGB01000078.1 GCA_013331555.1 Candidatus Woesearchaeota archaeon | reverse complement strand
TCCGCCAAAAATGGTGGGTGAAGTGATAAAACACCAACAGTCAATGCGACAGGTTGACTATGGCAACAAAAAAAGAGCTTGCAATGTATTTATACACTGCAAGCTCTTAAATTCAACCCAGAATTAGGCCTCTATGTTTACTTTTGCAACTGTCCAATTGACCGTTCCATGTTCTTTCGAGCAATACTCTCGTACTTGCTTCGGAACAGCTCTGTGGAATAAATTGAAGGATGATCTAAAAATGATTGGAGAATCCGTGACCGATTTACGTAAAAGTCAGGTCGTGAGATGTAGTCATACTCCCTGCGAATTCTAGCCTCGTAAGAATCAAACTCCTTATCAGATTTTCCAAGTATTGCCAGATCAAGGTCAACCACAATTTTTGCCCGATCATCTAATGGTAAAGCGCTATGCTTAGTTGCTAAGATGAAGGCGCTGGCCAGCTCGCCAAACAAACCTGGCAAACCTAATTTCCGCGCGTGATTCTTGGAAATCAGATCACTCTGTTCCTCATTATCCTTAATTTTTGGATCACAAACAGCATCATGATGCCAAATCGCCCAAGCCTCCTCAAGATGTGTGTGCATATCGCCAAGTTGTTCAAGCTCGTCCAGCATGGTAACGATGTGCTCAAGGGTATGATATGCCCGATGTGGTTCGCCATAACGAGTGATAAGGTCTTTAAATATATCTTCCGCTCCTTTCGGATTCCCAAGTGCTGACATAAGCGATGTCCAGTGCCTTCGCGCCTTGTCAAGGATAAATTTCTCCTTGAGTTTAATCACGACTGGAGCAGGGACTGATCGAGCCACCTGTTCCTCCCAACCCGGATCGGCGCCGACATGCCCTTTAACCATACTGGAACTCAAATGCATGAGATCCGGCAAACACGGCACCCAGACAGTTTCAACATGCGAACATATTCTTCTATTCTCTTCCGCCAAGGCGTGTTCATCCTCAAGGTCTTTGAAATTACGCAAACCTCGGATGATGACCTGAGCGCCAATTGATTCGGCTTGTTTTACTACATAGCGGTCGGCGCAAACATCAATCGTGACATTTGGAAGATGGGCAACGGCCGCTTTAGCCATACTCGCTCGTTCCTCGGAAGTAAACGCGTATGCCTTCCTAGAATCCACAGCGACGATAACTATCAATTCATCATAGAGTGGTGCCGTCCGTTTAATGACATTTATGTGTCCGTTGGTAATCGGATCAAAACTTCCCGCATAAACTGCTTTTCTTTTCATTGCTAATATCCTTTCTTGAACTTCATTAAAGATTTTTTAGTAACAAATACAACTTCTGACGCTTTGTGTTTTTCAAGGAGTCGGCATTTTAAGATTGTTTCTTTTGCAGAGATGCTTCCGCCATCGTCCATCCAAAAAGGTTCTTCAGAAAAAGATTTAAAGAAAACCTTAACCAAGGCGCTTTTCTTATTTTTCCAAAGTATCTTATACGAATCAACTTCTAGTTTGATCTTAATAACCTCCTCTCTTCTGCAAAACAACACAACTTTTAATGCCGGAACAGTATCTGTGAAAACAATTTTATCAAGATCAGAAGCCCTTCCTCGTATCTCATTAATTTTCTTTTCCAATTCATTCATTGCATAAATGTGATCATAGTCTGAATGGTCGACAGAAAACGGGCCATGAGTCATACTTCACCTCCTCGCTTTTGTTTAAGTTTATGATGTAAATCTTTTACTCTCTCTTTGAGTTGGTCCAAACTGCAATCTGTGTGAATTACAAACTGAGTCCTCGCCTCCTTATACGACGATGGAAACTGTTGAGCAATCCGGGCTTGAATTTGAACATTGTTCATAGTTCTATTTTCCCGAATCCGTCGAAGCTGTTCCTCCGGATTACAAGTGGCAACTATGACTACAGTAAACTTGTCTTCACTTCTTGTCTCGTAGATAATTGCTGATTCCACAATGCAAATTTTCTGATTTCCAATTACTCTCACTTTTTTCTCTATAACATCCCACACAAAAGGGTGAAGCAATTCTTCGAGCAACTTTTTCTTTTTAGGATCACCGAAAATGATATTTGCAATTACTTTGAAATCAGCGTTTCCGCTCGCAAATATGTTTGCACCCAAAATTGAATTGATTTCTTCTTTATGAAAGCCGCTTGAAATGATTTCCTTGGCAATCTGATCACAGTCAATAATCATCACATCCGGGTATTTTGAGAGGAGAGTAGCTACAGTGCTTTTTCCGCATCCAATATTACCAGTGAGTCCAAAAGCTTTCATAAGCCTGTCCTTTCTTAAAATTTAAAGGTTCTGTTCTGATCTTGTTCCAAATTACTCCTTTGATAAATATAGTCAATAGTGTATAATAGCCATTATACAAACATGCAAGAACCGCGGAAACATCTTTTGGCTCTAGGTTTAAGTGATTCGGAGGTCACTGTTTATTTGGCAATGGTGTCCGGGGCTCGAACCGCTCGTGATTTAGTTAAGGCTACTGGCCTTAAAAGACCGACAGTCTATTATGCTTTGAGCTGTCTTGAAAAACGAGGACTAACAAGTAAGACGGGCATGGCCGGTGATAAAAGTTTTTCACTTGAGCCTGTTGAGAAACTAGCCGTCATTGCCAAAGAGAAAGCGCTGGAAATTTCTAAACTTCAAAATAACATTGATGAAATGATTCCCGCTCTTGTGGCAACATCTTCTCCGACCAATCAAAAACCGACCGTTGCTTTTTATGAAGGGGTGGATGCAGTGAGAAATGCCATTATGGAAATGCTTTACTGCAAAAACAAACGCATCAATTCTGTGGCTCCTAAACAAAACTTTTTCTGGGATATTGGCCAAGATTTTGTAGAACTTTTTATTGAAGAGAGAATCAAGAGAAATATTAAAACGAAAAATCTCTGGGAAGCTCCCATAAGCAATAAGCTTATAAACCAATACTACAAAGGACTTTCCGATGTCCGTATATTGCCAGAAGTAATGCATGGTAAATTTAAGACAAGTATTTTTCTATATGATAATAAAACCCTCTATGTATCTTCAAAAAATAATAGTTATTGTGTACTCATCACTTCAAAAGAACACACTGATACAATGCAGGCTTGGTTTGATGGCTTGTGGAGTGTTTCGAAACCACATGATAGATAATTCGATGCTGAGTAGAAAAAAGATGATTTGGAAAATTTTTTCTAACAAGCCCGCAAGCCGTTAACATTTCAAGAGGTAAGTTTCATCAAGTTAAATATTATCACTGAGGACGAATCCAATCATCTATCCAAAAGATAAAATTCTTTTTTAATTCATTTTTATCCATTCTATCGGCTCCTGTCCTGTCTTGAGAAGGTAATCATTGGTTTTGGAGAAATGTTTA
>DUGB01000065.1 GCA_013331555.1 Candidatus Woesearchaeota archaeon | reverse complement strand
AATTTATATGCAAAATCCAACGCCGTAGAATGGGGAGGTAATAAGAAACAATCGGGCATCACACGCCCTTCTTTATCCTCTAATTTACTCACGCCGCCCGGAAAGATAGCCATATATCCAAGCAACTCGAACACCGCTTTATCCAGAACTTGCTGTACACCCGTAGAACCAAACGTATTCAAAATATTTTCTTGAATAAACGCCAACGCTTTCTGTTGCGCTGGATTTAATTTCTCGGGATGTAAAATCGTAAACGAACTTTCACCAGGTAGATAGTCAATCAATCCTGCTTTCCATGCCTCTTTCAACGCCAATTCAATATCCGCAGAGCATCCAATGAAAGTTCTATCAGGAAATTTCGCTTTAACTCGTTCCAAATTTTCAGCAGCTCCCGGTAAATCTAGTTTATTAGCAGCAATAATCATGGGTTTCGTGTTTTTACGAAGCATAGTTGCTAGCTGTTTCATTTGTTCTACAGTCCAAAATTGAGGCTTATCTTTATCAAACTGCAGAGAATCGATTGCTTCCATCACCATATCTTCGGTAACATGTAATCCCGATAACTGTTTCGCCAACTCAATTTGAATTTCTAATTTTTCCTGCACTACCGTTCGCGCGAATTTCTGCCACCCTTTTTCCAGAATGCCATAATACCACATATCTAATTCTAGTTCCAGAAATTCCACATCATTAATCGGATCATAACTTCCTGGTTGAATCGGTTCCCCCTTTTCATTGGTAGAACCCGCAATATCAATCACATGAATAAGCACATCTGCCTGACGAAGATCATCCAAGAATTGATTGCCCATTCCTTTCCCCTCATGCGCTCCCGGCACTAAACCAGCTACATCAATCATTTGCACCGGCACGAACCGTTCTCCTTTCGTACAATATCCTGTTCTGGGCGTGCATTGTTTCTTGAACTCTTTATCAGCACATTCAATCTTCACAAATCCCACGCCAGAATTAGGTTTGATGGTAGCAAAAGGATAATTCGCAATTTCGGCATCTGCCAGCGTAGCTGCTTTAAAGAACGTACTTTTCCCCACATTAGGTTTTCCTACGACACCAACTAGCATAAGATTAAAATCAATCAGTTATTTATAAAATGTAATCCCTTAGAAAAATGAAAGTGGTTTACCTGCATCATTAATAAGTATGATTATCGTGTGACACAACTACACTTGAGAGAGCAGCTAAAAGCATAATTGTTTCAACACCTGCAATAAGCGCCGGCTCAAGCGCAGCATAATAATCCTCCCGCTGAACATACTATACAGCACCAAGTATTGTGAAAGGATATTGAACAGTAACAACAGAAGCTCCCGCCGCAATCTTCAATGCTCTGCGAATTGACCACTTGTTTGCTTCAGAATCATGACTGCGCAAACAATCATAATCACGCACTGCGAATTGGTTCCTAATTCCTTCTCGTACGTCTGATGGAAGATAATTCAACTCAGTATCCAAAATAGTATCAACAATCTTTGTGGAGGAATATCTTTCTCCTCTCCAATGACCTAAAGACATTCGACCATGCTCAACTTCAGCAGCAATGACTCCGTCACTATAAAAACGAATATGTGTTTCTAAATCTGAATCGTGTTCAGCACGTACTAAACCGGCCGTTTGATCAGGAAAGATCATTTGAAATGACGTTCGCCTAAATCCGAGAACGCATAACTCCTCAAATAAGATACGTTGATACATTCCTTCTGAAGTATCAGCAAAATAACCTCTCACGACAGCAGGACGTTGTAATCCAAAAGGATAATGTAAACAAGCATACAACGTATCCAGTAAGAAGTCCTCAATAGAAAATCTCATCAAATAAAACTCAAATCGTAATCTATATAAATTCTTTACCTCTTTAATTTTTATGTCCTTCGCTTTTGGTCATCTTGTTGGAGCATGGCTTCTCGGCAAAGCCTACGAGAAAATTGCTAAAAAGAAAATTCCTGCTTTAGCCTGGTTCCTCCTCCTCTTCGGATCAATTTTGCCCGATGCCGATTTCTTGCTTGATTGGACACTCGGAACAGAATTACATCGGACATTCACTCACAGTTTTATCTTTCTTATTACAGCACCCATCCTAGTGTATGTATTCCTCTGGAAAAAAACAGAAAGAAAACATTATTCCCTCGCCCTGGCTGGAGGAATTCTTTCCCATCTTCTGTTAGATATGCTCTCCACCCCTGGTGTTCCGTTATTCTGGCCAAGCTTTCTCCACATCCGTTACACTTCCATTCAATGGATTGATCCCGCATCGGTCGGTCTCTTTATGGGGGAATTGGAAACATTCAAAACACGTCTACAACACGCTATTCTGGACATGGCCATCGGCACTGCCTGGATTTTGTATCTCACAATCAGAAAACGGATCCAATTCTAACCTGCCGCAAATCTTTTATACCACAATTCATTCTGTTTCAATGTGCCATTCAAACCGAAATCAGATTTGGTCGATGTTTCCTCATTTAGTAAACTTAAATATAAAGATATTTTTGACCTCGGCGAATTCTACGATGCTCTGCATGAATATTTGCAAGAGATGGAATGGAAAGACGAGGATGACCAAAGCGATCACTGGGAAACCTATTACGGCGAACGGGTTGCGCAAGGCGGAGCAAAAGAAATCTGGTGGCGCTGGCGAATGCTTAAAAAAGCACAGGGAACTAAACTCACCTACTTTCTTGATATGACTACTCACCTTCTCGGCGTTACGTCTGCCGAAATTGTCCGTGATGGTCAAAAAATAAAGACTAATAAAGCTGAAATCGAAATGAGTTTTAGAACCTCAATTCAGCAGGATTACTTAAATGAATTCCGCCATCATCTTATTCTAAAACATTTCGGAGATTGGTTTGCAAAGAAAATATACTTCAGAGTACTAGAACAACGAAAGAAAGAATTATACCAAGAAGCATTTGAACTCCAGAGTTTCATGAAACAATGGTTCAAAATGAAACGGTATTTACCATACGAAGAAACCAAGAATTTCTTCCCATCCTACGCTTGGCCATCACACCAGAAATAGGCCGGAGAACATAATTTTCCAAAAGCTTAATAAAAATATCTCAAAACCAACTCTTCTCAAGATGCCCCAGTAGCACAGTGGTACTTGGCGCAAAAGCAAAAGTTTGCGCAAAGCGCAAAAGTGCACCTGACTTGTAAAAGTCATCTGACTGGTGTGTTTACAGAGATAACAGAAGCACATCAAGCCATCAGGAGGTCCCGCGTTCAAAACAGATCTCCCAGATCTNNGGTCCCGCGTTCAAACGAAGAACATTCTTCTGAAAGTCGCGGCTGGGGCTTTTTCTTTTTCATGAGATAAGTTATCACTTTAAAGTAGGTTTAATGGTAATTTTTATAAATCAAGAATAAAATAGAGAACAAAGAAGATAATCACTATGAATATTGACCACTATGCATTTAAGGAGAAGAAACTGATAAAAACAGAAAGCGAAGATGCACACAGACGATACACCGACCCACAGGGGAAGTGGGAAATCCATGGCATTGCCGATGGCTGTGGGAATAATAAAAGAGCACGATTTGCCAGTCAGGTAGCAATAAACAGCACCCTCCCAGAGATTGGAAGAAGACTGTAAGAAGTAATAACTGCAGAACAAAACTCTCCGGATCGAGTTCCTTTCCTTTTCAATGATTTGGCATTTGTCTATGAAAACATTATTTTACCTTCTCTGGAACTCCCGGCTTACTTAACAGCAACTGGAAAAACAACAAGAGATGAAGTAATTAATCCACCAGCAGGTAAAGAGGGAATCACGGCAATTGATGATTTATTTTTAAATCCAACATT
>DUGB01000091.1 GCA_013331555.1 Candidatus Woesearchaeota archaeon | reverse complement strand
AAAAATTAGCTATGCACATACGGAAACTAAATGGAAACCAAAAAAACCAAGTGGTTTCCTTCGGAACCATTACAAAAATCCTAGCTCGTGTTTGGTCGTGGCAGGGGTCTTCGGTGAGATCAATTTAATCAACCAAAAAGTCCTAATCTTTCTTCTCTAGGACATAAATCAAATGATATCCAAACTGCGTCTTTATCGGTTCTGAAATCTGTCCAGAAGCAAGAGCAAAAGCTGCAGTTTCAAATTCCGGCACCATCGTTCCTTTCTTAAACCAACCTAAATCACCACCACTTTCTTCAGAACCTGGATCATCAGAATACTGCTGAGCATAACGGCCGAATGTAGCTGGTGTTACTTCTGCTTTAATCTTTTGGATAAGCTGCAACGCTTCCTCATCCGTACGATTTGTATCGATCGTGGCGACTAAGATATGAGCTGCATGGACTTGCTGTGTATTTGTAAAAAATACTTTATTCTCTTGCGTACAATCATAATCTACTACCCACGTGCTGATTTTTCCACCGTTAAATTGGCTGATCTCATTAAACGGTTTAAAGCACTTCATTCCATGTCCGTTGAAAAAGAACAGTTTTGTAAATGTACTCGCAGCATGAAGTGGGTCAACGACCACCGCTTGATACGTCTCATCACCTGAAGGCACAATTACGAGAGAAAATCCAACTTTTTCACCAGAAAATTCTTTTTCCACTACCCCTTGTTTTGTCGCATAGACTACCGAATTCGGATGTACTACTCGTCCATCTGTTGTTTGAATTGTCGCATTTCCAGTTTCGAGATCAACATAGAAAAGCATATTTCCTTGCCGAGCTCCAACTCTACATTGTAGAGCATCTGCTGTACCACTACAATCACTTAAACCAGAGTTAAATCCAGGCCAAGGTGAGATCCACTGATCTGCCGGAGTAGATACAATCTCAGCATGAGTCTGAGCCGCTTGCGTTTCTGTCAGATTAAAATTGTTCATTAAGTACGCGACGGCATCTGCCGAGCTAAGCTTCACCGTCGATTGATACATTGCTGCGCGGTGGAAGTTCCACGCACCGAAATGTCCCCACACGCCAGACTTACCAATCATGTCATCTGAAGTAATATAATAATCTGTAGGAGCGTCACAATGAGTGTTATGAATGACTCGAGCCACTTCTTCTGTCGACAATCCTGCTTGTGTCAACGTCTTTACTGCCGTTGCTCTATCTTGAGTTACAAGTTTATTGAGGATGTCGATTTCTAATGGGGTGTCATTCAATACAGCATCTAATTCAATGAATGCATCATTCTGCCCGCAGTTGAGCATCCGTAAAATTCCTGCGGTTTGCCGTTCATCTGCCGTTAAAAGAGATTTGCCGACCCAATATGCTCCCCAGCCAACTTGCGATGCACCATCAAACGTCACAGGTCTATTTCCAATGGCTTTGAACCAATGTCCAAAATCCCACCAGGAGTTAATAATTGCATTTTTATCTCCTTCGACATCAATTTTATGGAGCGTATCATACCACGCATCGTTCATGCTAGGCATGGAGCGATATGCTTCCTGATATCCCGCTTTGACGGGTTGAATTAGAAACAACGCTAAAACAACAAATACTAATACTTTTGTTACGGCTGTACTCAAGCGTAATTCTTTTGAAATCCACTGCCAGGCATAACTCCAAACAATTCCAAGAAATATTCCCAAAGCCAATGAAAATACGGGCGTTATTTGCAGTACAAAACGAATTCCTTTTGTCGTTGCAAAAAGCGCTGCGATCATCCAAATTGCTAAAAAGATCGGTGTCTTTAATTCTCGTTTTCCATGATTCCCCTTGTAGAATACCAATACTACAATTCCTGCGAGGGCTAAGAGAAAAAGAAATCTTCCTCCCAGAATATCAATCACATTGCTTAACGGTGCAACATTTAATTCTGCTACTGTCGTTCTAATATTTGGCCAGAGCGATGTTACTCCTACTGCCTTTAATCGTAAAAAACCCAATGGTCCAATCAACGCATACCAGAAGTCGCTGACCCCATTAAAAATGGAATCCACAATCCCCGTAATGCCTATATACGCAAGGAGCAAGTAAACCTGCTGTTTCCATTCCGTTGAACGTACAACTTCGCGTATATTTTTGTATCCTTTCACGAGCAAGAAAACAATATAAATTCCCATCGTTGCAACAATGAAATCAAAAATATACCACCATCCGCCGATCCATGCAGTACTAAAAATTCCCGTTCCTATTCCTGCCAAAGCTATCCACATCAGCTTCTGTTTCCACGTATCACTATAAATTACTTCGACAAAGAACCACGTAATGAGTAATGGAAAAAAGACCGTGTATACATCAGTATCAGAAGATTCTCCTGTTGTCCTGCTGACAAAAAATGCCGCCGTTGCGACCAGTAATCCTGTAAAAAAGCCGCCCACATTACTGTTTGTTACTCGCTTGCCGATGAAGAAAGCGGGAATAGTTGACAACGCTGAGAAAAAGACCCCGACAAAGAAGAACGTTGTCATTGGGGGCCAGCCGGTAATCGCGTTTACAACCCGATGGAAAAACGCTCCGAAATAAGCATGAAAATCTGTATCTGCTTCTCTTCCTGTAGGGGCAAGAAAATACTCGTCCCAGGGTTTACCATCCTTAATTGTTGTTCCTTCATGTCCATACTGTAGGACATTATAGACGGTTCGATAATAATGGTATGGATCTATCCCTAGAAGGTACACCGTCCCGCTATCATTACGAAAAAGATTTTTGTACTGCTCTTTTAGCGTAGCAATATCTTGATCCACTCTTTCACCATTCTTTGCAAAAAAGCTCTGCCATTCTTTCTCTACATACGCATTTCGATTTTGCTCCGGCAGATTGGGATACTGCTGCGCAACTTGGTTCGCAATATTATTCTTGTAAAAATTATGTACAGTATTAGTTGCCCATTCTTCGGTAATCGGCATTCGCAGCGGCATTGTTCTTAAGTAGACTGACACTCCGATGACCAGTAATATGCACAGTAAAGGAATCAGCCAGCGTGCGTGCATTTTCCAGAATGCCGCCACACTATTCAAATCAAAAGAAGCAGCATTGTCATGAGAAGAATGATGTTCGGAAGAATGCGTTTTTGACCCCGTTACTTTTTTCCAGAGCTTACTTGCTCCTTGTTTTAATTCATGAACATTAAAAGAAAGATCGTCCTGCTGTTTCTGTTGTTCTTCAGTCTGTGCTGTTTCGCTTTTCACCGCAACCACCCTTCTGACCAAAAGCTGAGGGTGGTTTATAAATTTTCGTATCTTCAAATCTTTCCATTTGTTTGCTGGGTTGATCCCGTTCCTTGGGGTGGCCTCTTTGTATGATTTTTATCATCACCAGCAAACATTAAAAATACCCCGCCGCTTGCGGTGATTGGGATTTTTATTTACGCTAGATTTTAATAGAGGTGTTTGTTTCCGTTCAATTATGACTCAATGTGAAATGTGCGGTCAGGACAAGGAGTTGGTTACTGCCGCGGTGGAAGGAGTTGACCTCAAAGTGTGTTCTGTTTGCGCTCAGTATGGTACTGTTCGTTCTCAACAGCGATATTCTTTTTCCTCTTCTCGTCAGTCTGTGTCTGCTCCTCGTGCTGAAGAAGCTGTTGTTTCAACTCTGGCAGCTCTCCTTCGTCGTGCGCGTGAGAAACGCCAGCTGACACAGGAAGATTTTGCTAAACTTCTCCAAGAGCGTGAAAGCAGTGTTGCGAAATGGGAGCAAGGTTCTGCCAAGCCCAGTGTTGCTGAAGCAAAGAAAATAGGCAGGATGTTGGGATTAAATCTTGTTGAGAAAGAAGATTTGAGTAGTATGTCGTCTGGTCTTGTCCAATCAAAAAACCAAGAGCCGACGTTAGGTGATTTTATTAAAATAAGGAAAAGAAATGTGGTGTAAAATTAAGATTTTACTCTTTGTCTGGTTTGTAACTCTTCCATCCATTTCTCCAGAAATTTACTCTGAAATTGATTTATAGCAAGAAGTAATGGGCCTTGCTGCTTCATTATTGTTTCTTGAACGTCGAAGGGGAACGAATCATCAACAGTGAGAACTGATCTTTCTGGTTGGCATCGTCTTTGTATAATTTCTACAAGTTGAGGATTTGTTGGTCGCCTTTCTTTCTGGATGTATACTATTTTCGGATCAAATTCAGGAACTAGTTGTCTGATAATTCCTAGATATTGGTTTCTCCACCACACAAAGACAGCTCTCTCGCCGGAAGGAACAAAACCCCTCATTAAGGCATTTTCCATACAAAGATAATGATGCGCTGCCGCATCGTAATCTGGTGTCATTAAATGTCTAGAGTAATCAATATATTTATAAAATTATCTCTTCAAAGTAGTGATTATTCTACTTTTGTTCTGGTAATTTTTGTTCTGGTATGATAACGTGAGATCTAGTTAGCATCTCCAAATTGTTCTTTAAACTCTGCTGCTAACTCTTCCAAGCGCGGGTTTGCTTCGCACGTATAACGTCTGGCTGATCGCTGGTTCACATCAAAGCGGTCAAATAGTTGGTAGCCACTATATCTCCTTGTGATAAAACCTGTAGATCTTAAATGTTCAAATGCATCTTCTATTGCCGGGCAGTAATCTCCTGTGAGTCGAGTTTGGAAATGAAGACCTTCTACAACATCAGGGAACTTCTTTCTTGCCGCATGAAAAAATCGTCCAACGTCATCCCGGTCATATCGGAAACCAGTACCTTGACGTGCTAAATAACAAAATACATTTCTTAACATAGCACTTGCTCTACTTTCTTCAGAACTACTTGTGCTTCCTTGGCCCATAGATTTTAATGAAGTAAAACAGTATATAAAATTGATTATACTACAATAATCGTATTGCTCAATTTTTCGGCACAAACACCATATATGTACAAGAATATCGTTTCTCAACATCGTTCTCTCGGAACGTCCAGTTCTTCTCCAACACAAGTTCATTCTCTTCCCTAACTGTAGTCCAGAAATCGTGCTTCTGATCTAAACAAGTCTGATTCTGTGGATGACATTGCAAATCACAATCACCGATATACACAACATCATATTTTCCTTTATGTCGCGCATAAATCTCTGCCGCAAACGGCGTTCCATCAAGTGTGACTATTGTAGAAGTAAGATACGTTCCTAACGATGGATCGGTGCTTACAATCATCGCTCTACTTTCATTTTCTCCCAATATTTCTCCGATTTCATTATGAAATTGCGGCGGCCGCTCAAACGACAGTTCAAATGGTAACGGCAACAACAATGCTACAATACAAAGCACAACAAACGATTTTGGTTTAATAAATGCTGATGATGTCCGTCGTAGATAATCATATGTCCATACTATTCCTGCTGCTGCCATCATTGCTAGCGCTGGCAGTGCCGTCATCAGATAGCGGACTTCTTTGTGAGAGATACTGAGGAAATACGCAAACGTTAATATCGTAACTACAACCAACATTGTTTTCTTCGTATTTCGCCATTCCTTGTTTCGGAAGAAAAGATATCCATACATAAAAACAAAAAGATACAACGGGCAGGCTAAGAAAAACCGTTCGACGTACAACCACGCAGAACGTTCATAAAACCAAACTGCAGAATCTACTAATACTTGTGCTTCGGTAAACGGTTTTAATGCCTTTCCCCATAATAATTGATTTGAAATCAGATACGCACTGACAGGAACTATAAATCCGCCCATAGTTGTCAATAGTGAATGGAACTTCTCTTTCCAGCGTCCTTGTTCCAACAACAAACTACAAAGAACTGCTATAATCCAAACACCAAAATGAAATCGTGTCAAAAATGACAACGCCAGCAATATGCCTGTCCAGAAAAAACGCTGCCGAAGAAATGCCCACACGCCTGCCAGTGCTAAAAAGACTGCCAATGGTTCTGCTAACATTAATCCGCTGAGCATTATAAAGACTGGTGTGAAACTAAAAATAATTGACCCAACAAGAGCAATTCTTCGCTCAAAGAGGTGTTCCGCAATGCGATAAAAGAAGTATACCGCTCCTAATGACCAAATAATATCAAAGATTTTACCAAAAATAATAATCGAAAATCCCATCTTGCCGATGAGCCCTAAAAATAGGGGGTGAAATGGTGCTCTAAACCATTCCCAGAATCCTATGCCTCCATTTGAGGCAATGAACTTTCCCATTGCAATATAAATGTGTGAATCCCACCACAACGGATACTGGAGTTGAAGATATAACCCCCTTCCTAACAGAGTGAGGAGAAGAATGATGATCAATGGCTTATCGTGGTGGAATATCTTCATGTCGTACACAGCGTCGCGTTGGTTAGCGAGCTACAAATTATTTTTTCCATCTCCTCTTTTTTGACTACGCCTTCATATTTATGGTCATTAATAATCAGCGAAGGGTATTTGGTGACATTAAATTGGCCCATGACCACTTCGACCATGGTCTCTTCTTCCCGTAAATCTAAATTAATGGGAAAGACAAGTACCTGCTCTCCAAAAATTTTCTTGAAATACGTTAAAATTGCTCCTTGGTTTGAACAAGAAGGGCAGTCGTTGGTGTAAAAATATAATATCGGCACAATATTCAGATGGCACTTTTCTTTGCTTTCCTTTGCTAACAACCAATAGCGCAGATTGTCAAGAATATACCGTCGTTGTACAATCACTTTTTTCGCTTCAGGTGTCTTTTCACCTTCTTCATACGCAATGACTTCACTCAACGAATCAGAAAGATCAGCAATGGTTTTCTTTAATGTTGCGGAGAGAACAGGGCAATTATCATAATTGCTCCAGGATGTCAAGTATAAATACTGCAATTGAAGACTGATATAATTTGCTTCCTGTTCTTGATTTATCTCTTCAACTTTATTGTATCGTTGATCTTCTAGAATAAATCCTAGTGTTAGTCCCAACGAAAAGATAAGAAATGTGATTACACCCGCCACAATATATTTATCCATACTAATAACTCTATATGATCCTTCTTTTGGGTCATCGATTTTTGGGTTTACCATCGTATTTTCTTTCCTCGTGAAAATTCAACTAAGCATAACAATAATATTGCCCCCTTCAAGAGATAATAAAATGCTGCATAGGGCACGAGCGGGAACCAGCCCCACTTGGTCATTTTCTCCCGGGCATTTACATGAGCAAGATAGAAAAAGAAAAATCCCAATCCCACTAAAAAACCAATAATAAAAATTTTTTTGAAGTCAAGCAACAGCAGCTGCATAATATCAAATTTGATACTAAGCGAGGTAATATAAGGAATAATATTAAATTTCACCAGAAATAAATCTTTCATCCACCGCCAGAGAGGAATTACGAGCAAATAGACGGCAATAATAATTCCTGCAATTGCGAGGATATAACCAAGAGCATTTTTGACCATCTGCATCATTCCAAAATCACCATATTTTCTGTTTGCAATCAGCGATCGATATTGATGAACGCAGATCATGCTACCTAAGTACCAGCGTCTCCGTTGAAAATAGAATGCTTTGAGCCGTTGCGGAGCTGTCGTATGGACATATCCATCAACACATTGGGTAATGCGATAATGATGTTGCTGGACACGATAGGCAATCTCTTGATCTTCAGTCATGCTTTGTTCATCAAAACCGCCAAGTTTTCTGATAATTTCCGTTCGATACAATGAAAAAGGACCAGGTGCGACATACAGTGAGTCAAGATAACTTACTAATCTAGCAATGAGGATTATGACAATATACTCCAGCCACTGAATTTTCTGCAGGAGATTGCGTGGCTGGTCAACTTTCATTGCCGGAGTAATGATCGCCAGTCGTTCATCATTCTTCTCTTCATGTAACGCAATCATCTTTCGCAGTGTTTTTGTATCTACAAATGAATCTGCATCAAGGCACGCAAAGAATTCTCCTTTTGCTATCTCTAATCCTCTGTTCAACGAAGCAGCTTTTCCTTGGTTAGAATGGCTTAATAGTTGAAAATGTGGCTTATCATTAATATATTCCTGCACAATCTGTTCTGTTTTGTCTCGAGAGCCATCATTGATAACAATCACTTGCAATTTATCTTTCGGGTAATCCAACCTATAAATCGATTCTAACGTCTTGAGAATTGTTTCTTCCTCATTATATGCTGGAACAAGTATCGATACTAGAGGATAACGTCGCACTGTCGTAGTTGAGTGGGAGTTATGAAAGAGGCTCCGTTTGTCCAAATACACCAGAAACAAAAACACTGAAAAATAGAGCGACACTATATATCCCATCCACACGATACTTGTTGCCAGAGTATTCATCCCAATTCACCAGACGTTCCGCTTTTTCAGGAACGCAAGCGGAAAGACCAAATTTCTGTTCCTTCGGACGAGTAAACGATTTTAAATCTTTCGTTCTTAAGTAAGAAAAGAAGCCCTTGGTCTTCTGGGAGTGTTCTACGCATCGTAGGGGTAATTAAAAGATGACGGACATTATTTTCCTCCAGAATTGGGAACAACTCATCAACATACTGTGCGTGTGTAATACGAACAGTTTTATTCTGTTGGTGGTGAGGATACTCCATCGGCTCTCGCTGGGCGAAGTAGTGGATAAAATAACTTTGTTCCAGATCAGAGAAAACAACCTCTTCCGGCAAAGTGTGTTCTTCAAGCCAACGTAATGCTTGATCATCCTCAGCATTGGGGTGGAGCAACGGGATTCTAGTTATAACGGAGACGAGAGTAAAGATAATTCCTAATACAATCAGAAACATCGTCAATTTCTGGAGCGTCGGGAGATACCATGCTCTCTGAAAAAGAGCCACGGCGCCCTGCGCTGCAAAGAGGATGATAATCACTGAGAGGAAGACTCCCAGCGTTCCACTCCACACAAAAAATGTAAGGACGAGAGCACCAATTAGAAACTGCCACCAGCGTTCTTTTTTCTTGACGGCAACGCCGATTCCAACCAACGCCAGTAATAGCAAAAAGAGACTGATCCCATTCATTCCGCCTAAATCAGCAAAGATCCGTCCAACCTCTTCAGTAACTGCAAACGGTCCAGGCTTCCACGGCAATGAGCTGAGTGCCGCTTCAAGTAAAAATATAATTGTTAAAATCACTGTCACGCCATATCCTCTCACGTCTCTCTTTCGCAGGATCACAAATAAACTTACAAAAAAGATGAGCAGAAGCGTTGTGCTTAAAGAAAAGAGTGATGCCAACATGAGTGGTATGATCGCAGTCCATTGCATCCAACGATGAGGTAACAACATCAATCTCAGTGCCAATAAAAGATAGAACATCATCAATAAACCAAGAGAGAGTGTGGATGATGCAGCAAGGAACGTTGGTGATAGTAAGAGAAAAAACATAAATACCATCACTATGGTCTTTGACAGCTCTAATTTTTGCGCTATAGAAATTGCCAGACTCAACGTCAACAACGTGAAACAGAGGGGGATGAAGACAAGCCAGCGTTCAGGAATCATTACATCAAGTGACGTAAGAATAAACTCAGTCAAACTCCATTTAGAAAATGTCGAGAGGAAGTAATAACTTTCACTTCCCGTCAATAACGCAACCGCATTTCTCCATTTAACAAAGAGCGAACCAGCAATAATAGCTGCTCCTACAATCAAACTTAAACTAAAGATGTGATTGTCAATAAATTGAAACCAGTGTTGGCGTTCTAGTCTTTTTTCTTCTCCACTCATATTTGCACCTTTTGCAGTGTGCATTTACTATTGTAAATAGTTATATTGTCCAAACCATAGATTTTTTCAAAACAGGTTGAACCGCGGTAAGGCAGCACGGTCACATTAAATACTTTCTTGGCCCGCGGTGTTAAGATCAAATAGTCAACATCATAATCATCAAAAATACTAATTGCCAACGTTTGAAATGGGGTGGTGAATAAATAATTGATGTCCCGAAATCTCTTGTCTACATCATCCATCAATGCAAAATTATCATCCATGATGTTCTTCCGCTCTGCAATGCCCGTTACGAGATGACCTTCCTCTAACGGAGCAGCAATTGTTGTTCTTTCCGGGGTGTTTTCCGCAAGCCATTGAAATGCATTCATCTCTTCTATTGTGGGCATCTCTTGGTGTAACACCGCCACTACGGCCGGAATTCCTGTTGTTACTAAAACCGCAACCGCCAGAAGTACACCTACTTGTGAAGAATGATGAGACCATTTTGTTTTGCGCATTAAAGTGATAATGTTTTCATAAAAGAGTGCGAAGAGTATAGATACTGCCATTCCACCCAATGCCAAAGCGATTTCTGTTTCCACTAATCGCAGGAAAGCGAGGATTGTTGTCGAAATGACGATGCTAATCAGAAAATAAAGTGCGGAGGATTTCCACTCAAATAATGATTTATATACTACATACAATCCTGTAATGAGTGGAATAATACTAATTCCAATCACTGCTGTTGAAATTGAAACGGGAGCAAAATAATTTATTAAGATTGACGCCGGGATATTTTGCCAGATAAAGAGAACCCCTTCCTGAATCAGCGAGTTCTTAAAAAAGAGAAATTCTATCCAGACGTAAAGAAACAACGAGAACAAAATTAATTCTACTTCCGCTCGTTGGACAACCTTTCTTTCTGTATACGAAAGAAGAAGATAGATTCCAAAACCAATCATGACCAGAAATGCTGCCGGGCTTGTCAATGCCAGCAAGAAAAATGATGTTATATATAGGAATAAATATCGTTTTTCCTGGATGCGAAGAAAAGCATACATGGTTAGAAATAACAGCGGATAGAACAGTGTCAACGGTGTAAACGTGTTCGTCACAAAAATCACGGGCAAGAAGCCGATTGTAAACGCCGACAATAACCCTGCAATCTCATCTTTTGTAATCTGTCTGCTCATAAGGTATGCTAAGGGAATTAGTAATGCTAAAAGTACATCTGGCATAATCTTTGCCACTAGAGATAATGGAAAAAGTAATGTGAACAAAGCCATGACATAATGAAACAACGGCAGGAAGATGTATGTTCGTCCTCCATATGACAATGCGTCTTGATACTGCGGAAATCCAGTCTGTACGATTTCCTCAACTTGGCGGAGA
>DUGB01000011.1 GCA_013331555.1 Candidatus Woesearchaeota archaeon | reverse complement strand
CCGTACTCTGCGCGGAGAATAGTATGGGTTTTTCGTCCGGAAAACATATCGCCGATTTTCACCCAGTCGCCCCAAGGGGACGAGGTATGTTTTCCGAAATCAATCTTAAATTTTAGAACCACTGAGTCTGTAGAGAAATACTTTCTTGAATAAAGGATGACTATACGCAAATGAATCAGCAAAAGCAGAAAAAGAGCTTTCCACAATACTCGCACCAGTGATTTTAGGAAGGGAAGTCACATAACGTAAATCAAAACGGGAAGGATAAGGAGCTTGACCAGAAGCCACAAGAGCTGGAGAGTTAGCATCGTATACCGGAGTGAAGAAAGACAGCATTGGCAAGCTCTGTCCTTCATTAAAAACAACAGCAGCAATCATCATCTTAGAACTAAAAGTAAATTTAGTTGGAGTCTGCATTGCGCCAACATTAGTATCGGGTTTAACATAATTACGTAACATCTCTCTCGCTCCCTCTGGAGCTAATGCAGAAATACCTGTACTTTCAGGAAAGTATAAATCACCATTAAATAATCCAAGACGAAGAGTATGATCATCAAAATTAGTTTTCATATTGCGAACAGGATATGGTCCTTTATAGGCTACTCTTGAGCCCGAAGGCAAAACCTGAACAATTGATCTCTCTAATCCAAACGCGTAATCCCGAACTGTTTCAGAAACACTGACTAATATAACCCCATCTTGAACAAGAACATCATGATATAATAAAGAAGACTCATCTCTTCGGTGAAGTGCATTATCATTATGAATAACCATCTCAAGAGGGCGAGGAAATACCTCTCGTTCTGCTAAATTAAAAGAAAGTAGTTCTGTTTTACTTGTCACATAAAGAATGTCACCAACAACCATAATATTCGGAAGAATGACGAGAGAATCGTGAAATGAGCCAGCTCTGAAATCACGATCCAAAGACCATTCTTTAATTTTATCCTCCCCACGGAATTGATGAAGAATTCCTGCTTCATCCAAAACATACAAGCTACCATCGGCAGCATGACGCAAAGCGATAGGAGATTCTTCAACATCTAAAACAAAATCTAAAGATAATGGATTTTCCTGCTCTCCATTATAGCGAGCACAAAGTTCTTGTTGCGCAGAGAAACGATCTTGATAGGATTTATATTCATAAAACAACAAGCCAGGATTAGAGCTAAAAGAAGGATCCAAAAAACTTGCGATCGTTCCCACCACAGATGCAGAAAATTCACCCAACGGAGAAAAATTAAAATCCATCATTGCATCCAAATATTCTTTACAACCTATTCCCCTATCACGAAGTAGTTGAATACATTGAGTTGGAGAAAAATCATCTCGAGGAAAAGCAAATTGACCAAAAACGAACAAATAAGGAGAAACACGCAAAATATCGGGGATATCTCTTCCTTGCAAACGATTGAAATCAAACAAAAATGCCCCGTAGCCTTCCGGATTGTCAGCGAAGCCTGGTCTTAATTCAAAATACTCTCTCAGAACATGAAATGCTTCTTCATCAAAAAGAGCACGTTTGGGGTCGAAAGGAAAGTCCATAGTACTACTTAGTAAAAGTAATTTATAAATCTTCAGTGTGTAAATCAAAAAGCGAATGATAAAACACCACTTTCATATTTGATAATCTTTGATGGTTTTGTTCTTGGTTAGTGGATTACTGATTTTTACGAGGAAGAAAACCGAGAAATTACCACACACTATTTGATTCACCGGATTCATTTGGAGTTGTACTAAGTACCCTTTCTAGAGAGTAAATTTATAAATAACAGGTTAGTTTCTTTTGTTACGGGGGATTTTGAAAATGGAATATACAAGAGCAGATATTTTAAATTTAGCGAGAAAAATGGGATTTTATCTTTTAGATGAATCTCCATTGAGACGAACATCAACTGATTCAGAGAGAAGAATAATTTATACTTCAGAGCCATTGCTCATTGGTTACGACGGAACTGCACAAGCTCTAGTTAGCCGTGAGAGAAATTCAGATCCAGATTCTAGAGCTGTTGTCGTCCCGTTAGAGGAACTCGCAGATCCACAAAAGCTTCCTCATCTGGCTAGATTCGGGAGAACAAATCCAAAAGGTCATAACAATAACATAGCGTGTGCTGTACTCCGCCCGCTCCAAGTTCATGTACTTACTACCGATAGAGGGAATTATGTATCGTTATACAGGGTAGACCCCCTACCATTAAGTGCTGCTGTAACGTATGGTTTCCAAGTTGAGTTAGCAATGATTGAAAAAGGTTACCATACCAACATAGAGGTTATGAATGCCCTTCGTATGCTTAACCAGACCATTATTATGTCAAACGCTGAAGAGGCAGCAGCGATGCTGGATAGATTTGCACAAGAGGCTTCTGATTGATTGTCTTTTTCAAACAAGAATCACCCATTTATTTCTTTAAACGGACAACAGAGTATTTTTCATTGGAAAATAATGGCCCTGCCGAGACTTTCCGTCAGGAAGCAAATACCGCCGTCTCCCAACATTTGAACTCAGGACTTCTGCCTCGCCTAAAGTGATTGTTGAGAACGCACCCATATAAGAGCAGCGCTCTACCGGACTAAGCTACAGGGCCATATTGCCCAAGAACCAGAGCAACTTTAAAAGATTTTCTTCCGTACAATCAAAGAAAAAATAAGACCGATTTATAAATAAAGCCCAAAATAGGCTTTTCTTACAGAAAAGTTATTACAAAAATATATAAAGCAGGAAAAGAAGAAAAAAATAAAATATGAACCTAAACCAGATCAAAAAACTCATGGAGAGGAAAAAAACCTCCCATAAAGGCGAGAACGGCTACCTGCTCATCATTGGCGGATCAGAAGAATACGCTGGTGCTGCCACCCTCGCCGCTCTCGGAGCATTACGCGCTGGGTGTGATAGTGTGACTGTTGCCGCCCCTGAAAAAGTCGCTTGGGTCATTAACACCTATGCTCCCGACATCATTACCCACAAAGTAAAAGGCTCCTATTTTAGCATCAAACATGCAAAGGAGATGGTTAAGTTCGCTGAACGCTTCGATGCAGTTCTTATCGGTAACGGCGTCACCAAAAAAGCAGAAAAGTTCTGCCAATACTTCATCCGCAAATGCCAGAAATTAAAGATAATAGATGCAGATGCATTACGTGTCCTTTCATTCAAAGATTTTAACAACGCAATTCTTACCCCGCATGAAAATGAATTAGAGACTATGCTCGTAAACAGTGGTAAAGAGTTTCTTCTTCCAAAACTCAAAGAGTCAAACGCCAAAGAAAAAGCACAGATTTTACAAGGCAACTTGCGCTATTTCCTACAAAATAATAACGTTCTCCTTGTCAAAGGTGCAACGGACATTGTTATTTCACGCAATAAAATCGCCTACAACCGAACAGGAAACCAAGGGATGACAAAAGCCGGAACAGGAGATATTCTTGCCGGAATCGTTGCAGGGTTTTTAGCAAAATCAAAAGATATGATGAAAAGCGCGCTTGCTGGATCATACATTAACGGATTCATCGGTGATGCTCTCCTAAAGAAGAAAAAAGGTTACACCTTCATTGCATCAGACATTCTTGAAGATCTTGATAAACTGGAGAAACAAGTGAACAAAAGCAAGAAGAAGTAAATTTTAGAAATCTATTCCCTCGACTAATCCAAGATACTCTTGACCAAAACTCTCTAAAGAAACAAGAGTATCTAAACGCTGGAGTTTCCTTCCCTCATTTCGAGGAGAGAATGAAACACAAGCCCTCAATTGATCAAGAGTAAAGAAAGCATCGATGCTTCCAGAAAGAATAAAAACACGATAATCCTCTGCTTGTTTTTTAGCTGCGATAAGATAAAGATTATCTTCACCACGCAGATGCCATGCTGCGTAGAATGCTTCAGGACAAGATGAATCTGTCTGCAAAATAACAACATCAGCGGGTGCAGGAATATCCAAATAATCAATGATTCCTAACCTAATTGCTAACGAATCAACTTCTCTCCCAACCGCTGTATGGAGCGGTGAGTCTCCTTCCTGCGTGTAACGATCAGGTGTTGTAAACGGTGATTCAAAATAATACTGATGCGAATTATCGTTACCAAAAAATGACCCAGGTACAACCCCGGCCCACGCAGCAAGAAGAATTTCGGGGAGTACTAAAGAACATGCAGAATAACCAAAATCACCACAACGAATAGAATCTAATTTCTGAACACAATCACGAACTTGAGATATAAACCCAACCGAACTTGCTCTGAGATGAAGTAAAGTAACCGCATCCATAAAACCAGCGCTTGTGAAACCTTCTTGTGGAACAAGATTTACTAAATGTTGAAGAACACCATACGGAGGAACGTGAATTTCAGGTAACGAATCCATGAACTTGAAAAAAAGTGAGATAGTTTAAAAAGAATAACGTTCAAAATTCATCCACAAAGCATAAAAAGAAACACTTCTAGAAGACATCATCAAACTTATCGGGGGTTAATACACAATGGTAATATTATACACAGCATACCAACATCCATTCTTAATGATAGGAGGAATTACTCTTCTTGTTGTCTGGTCAATGATTTGGACAGGCATCGCGTTGTGGTACGCCGGAAAACATCAGCAAAAAGGTTGGTTTGTTGCTCTTTTTGTACTGAACACAATAGGAATTCTTCCAATAATTTACATATTCTTTTTCAGAAAAANNCCGCCCACGTAATTCCAAGGAAAACCGCGAAAGAAGCCAGAGAGTAACGTCCGCAGGAGCGAAACAAAAACCAAAGAAGAAAAAATAATCATTTTCTTTTTTTAAATTATGAATTCTTGGATAGAAACATATGAACATGCACGTTTCCCGACAACACGTTTTGAAATCAATGCTTTTGCTGAAATTAGAGAATACCCAATTGGACGCTTGGAAGAAGCATGCAAAATCGTAAATGGTCTTGACGAAGACCTCTCTCGTGTCCACGAACGATTTATTCATATTATCGGACAACAGAGAGACATATGCCTACTAATTGGTGTAAAAGACTATGTTTCATTATCGGGAGAAGACATGCTGCGAGTCAAGACTGCCGCCCTATATCGCGTCTATCTCGAAGAACAATCAGTGCAGTCGTCGCCACAATAATATTCCTATTCCTACTAAAGCGATTCCTCCAAAGAAAATTCCAAACCAGATATCTTTCCCTCCCATATCCATAAACGAAGCAATTGCCGAACCTGTCAGCAGATTACCTTGACCGGCTGGCTCAACCACACCTGTAAGTGCATTACCAGCGAAAGGAGCATTACCGATAGCAACAGAGTTATTTTGTATACTATCAACGGGAATGGGATTATTGCTCTGGGAAACGGAACGTTCCAGCTGCAACAAAGGTTCTTCTTCATCTTCAACAACGTTAAGAGTCGTTGTAACATTCATTTTCCGCGATGATGAACTGCCTCCCCCGCCACCACTGCCAGAAGAAGAGCTTGAGGAACTGCTAGAAGAACCAGGAGGAATCGGATCAACAACTGTTTCATTCGGCGTCGTACCTGTATCATTCACGGAAGAATTCACGGAACTATTAGAACTCCCTGTAAAAACATCAAAGAGCACGGAAACGTTCGCTGCCCAATTTTCAGCGCCATCACGACCGAGCAAAAGAAGAGAATAACTGCCATTCAACAGAGAATCAAGAACATAGGTAAAAGACAAATTATCGGTCGTTGTTAACGAAGCTAATGCACTTCCATTCAAACGAAAAAACACTGCTCCTACTTCTGACAACGTTGCATTAATCGTCACCGGAAGAGAACTATAGTTCTGAGCGAGAGGAGAACTCACTGAAACGACTGGTGGCTGTTGATCAGAACCAAAAGTGTATACTCCAAGACCAGGGATATCTACCTGTACTTTTCCCCCTGCTGACCGGAGAACACAAGAAGAACAGATTACATTATCACGGAAAATCGACTCATTTCCTAACCAGGATAATTCATAAAATGTCATCGTCGCAGAACTATTAAACCCCTCATTTCCACGTAAAGTTAAAGAATCATTACCAAAGATAATATCCTCATCTAAAGTACCTCTTCCCGAAACAGAACCATGGAAAGACAGATTTCCCAGTGTGGAATTCTCAATCGTTAGGAAACCTCCATCAACACTAAAATTGTATGAACCAACACGCGTATTAAATAACAAAGTATTGTTAACATCCTTTGTGTCAAAAAGTACGTCCATAAAAGAAGAAGCGGTATTCAAAATAGTAAGATTAGACAAAGTTGTATTACGAATACGTCCTTGAAAATAAAGACCATTAGCAAAAGAAGTATCAACAATAGAATTAACCATAACTGTATTATTAGAATGGTACCAATAAACACCAGAGTAATAACTATCATTAATAGTAATATGATCGAGAACAGCTTCAGAAGAAGAAAGTACAATCCCATAATAGTGATTATGTTCTGTCACAGAGTTATTGACAACAGCCTTCGTACCATGGAGATGAAATAAGGGGTTGCGACCCC
>DUGB01000104.1 GCA_013331555.1 Candidatus Woesearchaeota archaeon | reverse complement strand
GCTCTCCCAAATGCCTCGCCATCTCTCAAAAATTTCTCAGCTCTGATTTTTCAGCCATATGGTAAAAATCGAGGAGAAATTTTTGGAGGGATTGCCACTTCTGTAAACCCCATACGTTATGTGCAATATTTACTCGGAGCGCCGCTTAGAAGTGTTGTTCTAAGAATTGCAGTGTCAAGTCAATAACTTTCTCTTGTTCATTCTTGAAGCAATGCTCGGCTCCTTTTATTATATGAATTTTTTTTTGTTCACTTGCTAATTGAAAAGCTTTCTGTGATTGGAGATAGGGAACGTCTGAGTCTTTATCTCCATGCAGAAACAGAACTGGGCATTTGATTTCTTTCACTTTTTGATATAATTTTACGTCAGGAATATCATTGACGAATTGTTTTCCTATTTTGAAGCCAGATTCCAAAATAAACCCTTTGTCTTTGAGTTGTCTTTGAGATTCCTCTGTTAAATAATTCTTAAATGATGTATCTTTGAAATCAAATGCAGGATACCATAATATTACGACTTTGAAAGCCGTAATTATAGCAGTAGCGACAATTGAACCCCCCATACTTTCTCCAAGAATTCCTATTTGGTTGTAACCTTTTGATTTTGCATAGTTTATCACGGCTTTCAAATCCTCTGTTTCTGTCTCAACAGTCATATCTTGAAAATCCATATCACTTGGTGGAGTTCCTCTAAAATTGAACCTTAAAACTGCAAACATTTTATCTTGCAATTTTTTAGAAAGCTCTTCAAAAATATTATCGGGACCTCCCATATCCCCTGTAAACCCAGGAACAAGAATCATAAGTTTGTCTGACTTTGAATTCTCTAAAATTCCCCTTATTTTTTTGTTATTGACTTGGATATTAATCTCTTCTTGCATATTATTTAGGGTAACATATTCTTAGTTATAATCATATCAGCGGCGCTCCTGCGTCATATCGTACCTACGCTTCGCTTCAGCATTTTTTCTTGCAGAAAAGACACATAACAGCGCATATGTTAGGCAAAGTTCAGATTGCTTAACAAGAATTCCATATAATCATAGAAACAACACCAGGAACAATATCTATCGACAAAATATTCGTTTTAAGCTTTAATAACCATATCATCTTCACCCAAAATAATATATAACAAGCCACTATTCTTGTTTACATTAACCTAAACTTTATAGATAATGAGGTGTAAAAAGAATGGAAGAAGAACACAAAACCAGTCATGTTGAAAAAAGTCATGACAGTGAAATTTTTTGGAAAGTAACAACCGTGGTATTAATCGCCATCTTGGCAGTTTTCGCGTTCCGCGGAAGTAATGGAGTAACAGGTAATGTTGTAGGGGACCAACCATCGGTAGCGCCCGAACAACAAGCTCCCTCCGTAGTAAAATTGGATATTGGTGACGACGCAGTTCTTGGTAAAAAAGATGCACCGGTGACAATCGTTGAATTTAGCGATTACCAATGTCCTTTCTGTGGAAGATTCTTTGAACAAACTCTTCCAGAACTAAAGAAGAATTACGTTGACACGGGAAAAGTAAAAATTGTCTTTAAAGACTTCCCATTAAGCTTCCATCCTGAAGCTGAACCTGCAGCAATAGCAGCAAACTGTGCTGGAGAACAAGGTAAATATTACCCGTTCCACGACAAAGTCTTTGCTAACCAAGAAAGCATTAGTGCTGATAATTACAAAAAATGGGCGCGGGAATTAGGATTAAACATGGCTAACTTTGAAAAATGCTTGCAAGATCCAAAACAGAAAGAAGAAATCAGGAAAGATCTCCAAGAAGGTACAGCGGCCGGAGTTCAAGGAACACCTGCTTTCTTTGTTAATGGCAAGCTCATTAGTGGCGCTCAGCCATATCCCGTCTTTCAACAGCTTATTGACGCAGAACTAAGCAATTAGAAAGACATAAAAACTATTTTTCTTTTTTTTTATTTGTTTTACAATCAGAGTTCAAATAAATGAAGACCATTCAAATCCTAAAAGAAGGACTGCGCGATACCTATTCCAAACCTTTTTCTTTCCTAATTACCGTAATTGTGGCAGTAATTATTTTTGCATTTAATATTTTAATTTATAATTATAGTATAATCGCAACCACCTTCTCCTGGAAATTAGTTCTATTTCTCCTTGGAGGAGTCACCGCAAGCAGGGGAATTGTAGCCACAGCCATTCTTACTTTAATATCAATTTTAACAGGTGTTGTTGTAGCACAAACAGTATATATCCTTCGACGCCAACGGGAATGGAATGCGGGAGTTGGAACGTCAAGCATCATTGCATCCATTATCGCCCCAACCTGCGCACCGTGTGCATTAAGCCTATTTGGCATTCTGGGCATCGGTGGATTCTTAACCATTCTCCCATTTAAAGGAGCAGAACTAAGCATCCTGGCAATTATTGTTTTAATCGGAAGTGTCACGTATCTTTCGAAGAAGATAACAACAAAAATATGCCCGGTGGATACCAAAAAGAAGATAAAAAAGAGATAATTACAAACAGTCACATCGACACTATTGTAACAAACAACCCGTTTTCACGCTCAACTGCTCAATTGTCAACACACCTTCAACCCTGTTCCCATCAGCAAAATCCCACGTTGGAAATGTCTCAATTTTTTCCTGCAGACAAATTTCAGTTGTTCCTGCTTTATTGGGGAGTGAACATTCGACATAATTAACATATTGCCAAGAGTTGCCAAAGAGCTTTTTTTGAGTCGCACAATGGGAACACCAATACGCACCAAACATCGTAACATCTTTCTCAGTCAAACATTGCGCAAAAGAAGGGTCGGGAGAACGAGAACAGCCGACAACCACTAAAAAAATAAAGGAAATTAACACCAAAATAAAAAGTGACTTATTCATGTGTAAAAAAAAGACAAAAACAGGTATATAAATTCTTCCAAGAAAAACAATAAATTGACCCAACTTGTGTTCTAATCGCACACATATAAGACATTTTCAATTAGCCCAGTGCCTTCAGCAGTGATCGGAAAAACTCCAGAACTATCTTTATTTTTCCCAGTACAACCACCATTACCAATAATAGGAGAAAACAATTCATTTGTACTCCCACCGCCAAAACGAACGAGTGTAGAAGTAAATACATAGTGCTTTCCCCATAGTCCAAGGCTTTCTTCAAGCAATGTTTTTATTTGTTTTTGTGAGAAATCACAACAATGCTCCGGCCCGCATTTGTAATAACAAAAATCAACACCACCACGAAGAGCTTGTGCACAATCATCAAGCAAACCGTTGCCAAGCTGTGGATAACTCACCACACCATTTTCACACTGAATGTTCGTCTTGACTAACGCACCCATCGTACTATAGGCTAATCCTTTACGCGTAAAAACATCTTTCTCAGAATCTCCTTGAAGAGCAAACAAAACCAAAAAAAGCATTCCCAAAGTGATTAGAATAACAATAATCACCAGCCCCACCAACTCCACCTGCGCACGTTTTGAAATCACGAATACACCTCAACAGTTAATATTCCAAAATAATAACGCGGCACGCTATTTTCGGTCAAATCATCACGAAGAACAACCACGAAGTAAGTTGGTTCTTTGTTCACAGTAGGCGATGGAGTTCCATCTCCCGGAACAGCAATTTTTTTCTCATTATAAATAACAAAAGGTTCTCCGCCCGGCGGATACACTTGTTGAACTGTAATGGTGGCATACGACAGCAAAGAAAAGTAATACAGTCGTTCTTGAGTAAAAAGATTGTTAACGTGCCGCAGCTTTGCAAGATCAAAACAATTATCTTCTGTTTCAGCACCGCTTTTAGTGCAAGCTAACTCAGGCAAGAATAAAACTTTAGTTGTAGTTTCAATCGCCTTAGTCGCTAAAAATTCGTTTTCTTTATGTTGAAGTGAAGTTTGTTGAAATCGGGCATAGAACACAATCCCAAAAACAACTAAGATAAAGAAAATAAAGAGTACCGCAACAGTTTCCGAGATATGAATTTGGCCTCGTTTTGTCATGGTTTAATATAACGAAATGCATCCCTCTTCTTTGTAATCCCGATAATGTTGATCTAGTTTTTGAGCGGCATCACTAACCAAACCACATCGAGTAGAATCATCCATGCACGAGCCTATGGCACGATCTAAACTATTCAATAACTCTCGAATATTAGGAGCATATGTTGTTAATTTTCCTAAACACTCAGTTTGAAATGTCGGCTCCGGCCGACCTGTATAATAATTCACAACGTCTTCGACTTTTGCTTTATACAATGTTGTAACGAGCTTTAGTCTTTTATACGCTTTTGTCATACTGCAGGCATAACGAGATTCGTCTTGGACAATAAAAGCGGCTAAAAGCTCGCTAGGAAAATCTTCTCCTAGCGACGAGATTAAAAGCGGTGAAGCAGAATGCTGCTTCCATACATCATTCTTATTGAAAAAGTAAAAGACGCGGCCATCGAGGGAAACAGTAACCGCAGAAATTGCACCCTCATCAATTGTTCGAAAAGAAGAAGGGACCTCAACTCCATTACGAACAAGCAAACCACCAAAATCAACAATTCGCGTGTGACTATATTTCTCCGCTGTTAATGAAGCAAGATCAACAACAGAATCAACAGTTAGGCCCGTTGTAAGCTCCAATGCTTGTTGAGTAAGAATATCATCTCCCACAAAAACATAACGAACATCATTTGATGTGACCAATAAGAGATCTGCCGCTTTAAAAGGCTTTGAAAAAGGAACGCTCCACGTAATAAATTGCGTTGTCTGGATTTCTTCCGGTGAAAAGAGAGGCACAACATCTTCTTCCTGCTGGAAAGCATTGCCTTTAATCCCAAAGTAATCAATGCCTTTTTCACACTCAAAACGAAAAACATAGTCCCGAAGAGCACTGACATCAATAAAATTTTTTGTTTTTTCGGAAACGCCTGCACTTGTAAACAAAGAATCAAACAGCTGAACAATCTCTGTCTGTAAGTTTTCTTCCGAAACTGCTTTTTGTTTGATTGCAATACCCACAAAGAAAAGGAGAATCATCCCCCCAGCGATAAGAATGTAAATCCAATTGAAGACAATATGAAATTCACCTTTTTTGGTTGTCATTATCGCACCGGTTTGGACACAAAAGCGTGATCTCCTTTTCCTTCTACAAACACATCAAAAGTTCCCCCCGTAATGTCAATGCATAGATTCCCTTTGTCTGCAGCTATGGAACTTACTTTAATCTTGACGGGAGCGATCGGATTAAGCAGCACATTCTCTTCGCCAGATAAATACTTCCCATTAAGATAAGTATCACTCCAAAGATCACACCCCAGTGGGTGTGTCTGGCAATAATCACTTGCCGGATCTTGTGAATCCAAAGGATTTTTGTTCAAATCAATAAAACAAATCTCTTTATACTTCGTAGGAAGATGAAAAGTGAGAATTCGCGCCGAACCATACTCGGTATAAATTCGTTGAAATGCAGTCTCTAAATCAGTCTTAAATTGATAAAACTGTACGTCATCGCCTTTGTCAATAAACCACCCAACCATTTTATAGCCAAAAAGCAACACCAAACCAAAAACAACAACTGCAATGATAAACACAAAAACCTGTCCGACAACTAGACCTTTTTTTTGAGAGAAAAGTACCATTATAATCTCACTCTCCTTTTTTCTTGTCAATAATCGAACGTAGTTTTTTAAACAAGTTTTCTCGCTCAGTATTGGTACTAGCAGATGCTCCTTTCTCTGCAGTAATATCTTGAAGCTTGGCGAAAATGGAGCGCTCCTGGCGACCGAGAGTTTTATCAATTATTTCTTTATGGTCAGAGTAATGTTGAATAATGGCATCTGCTTTCTGTGACGAAGATGTTTTTTTCTGAAGAAGTGAATCTATTTTACCTAAGCCAGAATCTTCAAACGCACTGAAAACCGAACGCCTCTGCTGTCGTTCCGCGATATCTTCACGAACTTTTTCGATAGAAATTGGTTTTACAGAACTTGGTTGTGCGACTCCCCGTCTAATCGAAGATGAGCTTGCATTATCCATGCTTCTTTGTGATGTTTTAAATGATTGCACACTCGTTTTACGACTCTGAGAGTAATCATACCAAAAATAAATAATACTAAACACCAAAAGTAAAAGACCTATAATCAATAATATGAAAGCAATGAGATTACTTTCTTGGATTTGCGACCTAGGAATATCATCAGGCCCAGTTGTCTCATTACGTTCAGGACGATCTTCACCAGCACCTGCCCGCGGATCTGCCACACAAGGATTGAGACCTTCGACATATTCTTCATAATTCGTAAATAAGTCAGCATCATAATCATCAAGAGCATCGTTGACCCCATCACCATCAGTATCAGCAAGATGATCATTGAATTCACATCCGACATCATTGTAGCTTCTTTCCCAAAAATCAGGTAAACTATCTTTATCAGCATCAACCCCGCGTTCTTCTTCTGGAACTTCACCCGCAGCACAACCTTCCCCACCTACCGCTTTTCCTGCGGGAGTGTTTGGACAAGTATCACAGTGGTCAAAGACCCCGTCTCCATCAGCATCAACAACCGGAATTCTCTCTTTGTTTGTGTAATTGTTTCCCACATTATCAACGACAGAATAACAAATCCAAGAGCTGGCCGTAAGCTGAATTTTAGCACCAGTATAATCCCTGCTTACAGAACACAACGCAGAACTTTCTTCAACCCCATAGCGAAGAGTACGGCAGCCAACCGCATCATCGCAATGAAGCTCGACACCGACACTGCTACAAAGAGAAGTATTCGTGACAAAATCAACACGAGGGGATGTTGCATCCTGACAAGAAGATAAATTTTTTGGAGTGACGATAAAACCATCACTTTCCGCAAACTCACCAAAGTTCCCCGCTTTATCTTGTACTTTGACTTTAACAACATAACGATGGTCTATCTGCAACCCCGTGGTAGATAGATTAATGTTGTCCGTTCCAGCAATCGTTCCATTAGCAACAAGAAGCTGTTGGCGAGCAGATGAGGAAGAAGAGAGAACTCGTGTAGCAGAAGTTGTTCCTCCCGCAGGAATATCAACGCTTGTATTAGAAGAAGTGTTGAGAGAACTTCCCCCGCGCGTTTCATTGAGACTGCTTCCTAAGCTTTCAGAAGAGCTTGACAATCTGGAAGTGGATTTAGTGCGATCTTTGCCAAGGTCATAAAGTTCATAATAATAGGAGCTAATATTCTCTTCTTCGGTATAAGGTAAAATTAATGCTACAGGGCTACCGCAAGTTTGGTTGCCATCCGCAATCCCGGTTACGACGGGAGCTGTCCGATCAATGGTAAATGAAAGTTCTTGTTCAACAGTATGTCCTTCCATGGAACACCGAACAAGATACTGATACCGCTTTTCTTGGAGATTAACAAAGTTTGCAGTATGAATAAATTCGCCATCGCCATTGAAATGTAAAAAAGTTCCATTCTCGTTGCGATACGTGCACGAAGCGGCACGATTGGTCTCTACCCGTGCAGTAATTGTATTAGCATTAAAAAAGTCCCCTTGAGGAAATACAGAGAGGATTGCACCAGGAAGAGTATAATCGATTGTAAAAGTGACTGGTTTGACATTAGATAAAAGTCCCGCACCATTCTGACACTGAGTATACAACGTTATTTCTCCGCTCTCGCCAGCAAGAGAAAAGAAATAATCTGCAATATGAGTGGTATTGAGCTTCCTGCTGTCTCTATCCGGAAAACCAAACCACATAGTGCCAAATTCTTGACTAGAATCATCAAAGCGGCAAGCAGTTTTATCATCAGTAGTAACGGTCAGAGTAACTTCACCACCTTCAATGACGGGGGAAGGATGAACTTCGGCCGAATCAATAGTTGGAGGAGTTGGATCAAATTCTAAGAAAAACGATTGTGGTGGGCTTATCTTCTCGCCGCTTTTGCAAAGAACGGTAACTTGTTTGTACCCACCAGTTTCTGGATAAGAAGACGCACCGGTTCGAAGAGGAAAATCAGAGTAAAAGTAGTGATTCCCATTAGGAGACAATAATCTAAATGGTGGCGTACGTGAATAATCAAATTGTTCATCAAAATCAAAAGCGCACTCTTCCGTACTAATGCGTGTATAAAAACGCCAATCAAATTGTGGTATTGAACTTACCCCCCATGCTTGAGTGCCATAATAAAATGGAGCAGGACTTTCCAGAGTTATGCCGTACCCATCAACAACAACCCGGCCGCAGACAACTTGAGGAAGCGGGTTTTTTACCTCGTCTTCAGCATAATAGCATAACTTTGTTGTTTCACGAACAACAAAAGGTTGTGAATAAAGACGAAATTGAGTAGTTCTGGCGTGATTGCATTGGTCGCCAAGACAATAATAATACGCAGTGCAGGAAAACCCTTGATCGTTCGCACATTCAAAACTCACGTGCGCTTGTTCAACAAAAGAAAGTTCCCACCCTTCTTGTGTGGGGCGTTGTTCACTAGAACCTTCTTCTCGAAGAACAGCCTGGGCGAGTGGAGGAGTTGTATCAACCGTAAAATGGAGATAGACATCCTCATACACTTTGTTGGTTAACAACTCTTCGCAGACGACTTTGTGTTCACGAGCATATTCTTTTTCATGGAATCCAGATTGTGGTGTTGTTTTATGCTTTTTGCCGATGCCATCCGTAATCTCAAAATCAGCGATTTTAATATTAGTTGCACTATACAGAGAACAGTGAGAATTGGCTAACGTTTCAACTTCAAACGCAATGGATGTAGAACCGACAATCCCGCCAAGAGGAGGATAAACAACATTGACATTCTCTTCAAGATTAAAAGTGTATTTTTTTTCCTGAACAGCAATATTGCCGTGATCGTCAGTACATTGAACCGCAAGGTCAAACCCCACCCCTTCAAGCTGTTCAAAAACAACCCGTTTTTGAAGTTCCTCCCGGCCAACAGCATGGACAATGGCATCGCCACGAGGAAGAACACGCTGGAGTGTAAATGTACACGCCATCGGTTCATTCATCCCATCAAGAAAAATAGTTAATTTGGTTCTATCTCCAATAGTTTGGTTTATGGCGTTGATCTGAAATTGGGGGAGAATAGTATCGACAAAGATAAATGATTCACGAACGTTCTCTTGATTTGAATACTTATCTTTTGAAAAGTAAAGAAGACGATAAGTTTCTCCCGCAACATCCAAAGGAAGTGCCTGGGATTCCAAGAAATTAACGCTAATTGTATCTTGAGGAAGAGTTCCACGATAAGAAGAATAACTAAATTCGGAACATGGTGATGAAGAGCCTGCTTTAACAAGACAATATCCTAAAGATGCCAGTGGACTTTCTTGGTCTTGAGCACCAAAAGAAAGAGAAGGTGATGTTGTTGAGATGACGGGAATTGTTGTTGCCGTCAGTGTTGTTTGTGGAGGAAATACATCTAAACGACAGGCAAGCCTTTCAGCATCGTTAGAAAAGGAGAGACAATCATCAGCTCCATCCACATCACCATCTTTGATACAATGCCCAGAACCAGGAGCATCACTTACCCAAGCACAACGTCCCCACGAACATTGATCGACAGACAAAGTAATTTCTCCCCAACCATCTTTACTGATTCCTCCCGTTGCAATGGTTGAATCTCCCGTGCATTCTAACTGAGTGGCATAGCTCGAACACGTCGCTTCGGGAGATGGTTTATCCCCGCACGCCAAACAAGAGGATAGTTTTTTTCCATGCAGACCGTAAGGGTCAGAAAAACATCTGCCCAATGCAGAGCATACGTCAGGAGTGCAGAAATAATTTTCAAAAAGAGAGCTTCCTCTTTCAGAAACAGTTTGTAAGTCTGAACCACAAAGAGAACAATAATCATCCTTATTGTACTCTTTCTCAACACAATAACCCGATCCTGTTTCAGTAGTCACCATTTCAGGAATTTGAAGTTCGGGAATAATCAAGCCATAATCAATGAGTGCATCATGCTGAGCGCTGTTAACCCATTGACATGATGAACTAAGACAGCTATTTGCATCGCAAGCACTTTGACTCTTGTAATCAAAACAATTTTCAACAGAGACACAGCTTCGGCACTGATTGACAGAAGTAGGAGTAAAATCATAGTAACAGAAAGTCGTGGCGGCAGCGGGATCATTGCTGCCATAGCAACGTTCTCGGCTATAATAAAGACCAAAAGGATCTGCATCTTGTACATCATCCTCCCGTAAAGAAGACTGAAGACTGCAAATACCACCATTGCGACAAACCGCCTGAGTTTCTGAAATTGCAGCACAATAATACTCGGTTCCCAGTGAAGCACATCCTTCAGAGAGAACCACTGCATTCTNNATCAACACTGGTCGAAAAATCGTCTAAAATACAAAAACGACCCCAGGCAGGATCATTAAACTTGTTTTCGCACCGTGCATCGCCCGGATTTATCGGACCAACCACAACCGCCTCGCTAGCCGACCCACGATCATAGTTAGCAACAATTTTATAAGTATATTGAGTATTCCATTCCAACAATCCACTATCAACATACGATGTTGCCGTTAGAGGAAGAGTAAACTTCTGTTCAGCATCGGCATTTCCGTCTCGAAAACGCTGCAATTCATATCCTAAGACTTCTGGGCATGGTTTACTCCACTGTAATTTAATTTTCTTTTGCCCTGACACGGGAAATGCAACAACATTTTCAGGCGGACGCTGTGTTCCTTCTTCACTGCAAACCCCTTGATAACGAAAGAGAACAAGATTGTGAGAAACACTCTGACCGGAATCGAGAGTAAAAGAAAATTCTTCAGAACTGTAATCTTGATATCGTGCCATAAGTGTATGACGTTGTCCAGAAGTAGTTGAATCTACATAAACTTCAAAATTGGCATTTAGCTGAGAATATCCCCTAAAAGCACCATCGACATAAAGACTGACCCCATTGATTGGCTGTTGAACATTACGATTTTCTTCGATGAATGTGTTCCCTTTAACACCTTGGAATTGGGCAGAACGGAGACGTACATTATAATCCAAAACAACCTCACCAACAGTAACAGAAGCTTCGTTGGGAGTGAAGCCCGCCTTACTAAACGCAAGAGCATACGTTCCAGATAAAAGACCAGAGATTGCATAATGGCCATCATCATCGGTCGAAGTTTGTCCTGTTGATGGTCCACTCCAACTGACCAGAACGCGGCTTAAAGGTGTATTGCTCTCGTCTGTAACAACACCGCGAACAGAAACTCCTCCCGCGGGAAGAAGAACAAAATCAAGAGAAACATCTTCACCAGAATTGATTGTTATTGTCACTATTTTTGGTGTGAATCCAGAAACCGACGCTTCAACACGATACGTTCCAGGGTTGAGCGATGAAAAAGAATACCTCCCACCAGTATCTGTTGTCTGTTCGGAGTTCGCAATCAGGATGCGGGCACCAAGAATTGCATCCCCTGTTTCGGTACGAACATAACCAGCAAGTGTTCCTGGATTAAGAGTCACTGCACAAATTTCTTCGGCACAGTGTTGTGCGGTCATTTCTGTTCCACCAATAAACGTATCACTATTGGTAGACCCAGTTCTCTGAATTGATTTCTGCTCACACTGATACTGGTTTAAGTTATACTGACAAAAAAGAGCGGTGGAAGGCGAGCTTACCTTGCAGCAACCGGGAGAACACCACACATTGTGCTGATCTGAGGGAACTATTTGTCCTTGTGTATATTCACAATATCCGCGCGCAACATTGGCCTCGCATCCATTAACCAAAGAATTGCATTCGACGGGTTCACAAATAGCAAGCTGGTTACAGTTTTGAGGAACAACATAGGTTTGTTCATTACATCCGGGATCTTGAGCGGAATTACACAGCGTTTGGGCTTCGCCATCATAATCAACACAGTAGAGCCGATCATCACTGCCGGGATAAATTAAGCAACTTGCCGCCGCAAGAGAAGAGAAGAGCAACAGACTGAATAAAACGAAAACTACAAGAAAAACACCTCTTTTTGTCCAAGTCATTGTCGACGAAAAGATGAAACTTTGAGGATTTATAAATGTTTGTTGCGGTTCATGATGCCATTTACTCAAAATTTACTTACGAATCCCCTTCGCAAGCAAGCGACCTCAAATTGCAACGACCAGCAAATTTGCCATTAAAGTTACCATCGCAAGGAAAACCTTCGGAATAATCATTACATCCGCAAGAAAATACTGAAGATAAATCCATTAAATGATTCTCATTCGCCAGTTGGGCTATATTAACATCATTCAAATTAGGAACAGGTAGAGAGTCTGCCGACGCTGGAATATAAACAACATCCGTAGAACAAAAATTTTGACAGCCCATTGCTCCCGAACACCATCCTTTTTCCCCCTTGTTGGGATCTTGCACATACCCAAACGCTTTCTGTCCTTCGCAAGCAAGAGGTATTGCTTCACAAGAAGGGTTTGATCCATCATTTTTTCCGCAGCGAAGCTCGTTATTTGGATACCGGTATTCTTTGTCGCTGCCGCAAACGTTTCCTCGCACACCATCACAAACCGCGTATTCTTCTTCTACAATAAATTTTGGAGTGTTATAGCAGTCACGAGTGGGATTGACAAAGCAATCGCGGCCAGCAGGTTGTACTTCCCAACTGCCGGGGTTGTTTAAGTTTCCAATACAACAACTATGCGTTGCTTGAAATGGATTAAAGGATTTTGAATTGTCGTTTTCAGAACCTGGAATATATTGACTGAAGTCCGTCGAACCATCTGCCTTAACTCCAAACTCATATTTATGATACGGAAACGCATAAGGGTGTTTTTGATCTTGATGAGGAATACATTGTGTTACAACAACTTTTTTCTCAACAATTTTCTCGTCATCCAACGCACCACAATAATTGGATCCATACGACAACCTGATTTTTCCATTAATAGTTGGAGTAGAGAAAATGGGTGCTATATGGTTCTGGTTATTTTTCATTGCTTGAATCTCTAACTCCGGATTGAATGGAAAAGAATTTCCACAACAGAATGGTTTATCAAAGAAAGGAAAGAAATACTTCCATTGAAAAAGAAAAGGTGGAAAATTTAGTTGAGGAGGAGGCGAATTGAGAGGTAAGCGGCGAATAACTTTTTTCGTTGTGCCATCAGAGTAAGTTAATGAAACAGTTTCAACAGAAGAAAAAGATTCTTGAGGCAATATTATAGTCATAGTAACCGGATCTTCTGCCGAGACAACTGTTTTTCCGTTATACTCAGAAGGAAAAAAATCGTCATACGTAAAAAAAGACAAATCCAACGTTAAAGGACGATCGACAAGTAACCGAACGGTTTGGGAATCTTCAAGTTCAGAAGAATCTATTGCCTTAACGCCAAAAGAGTAACGCCCTGGCTGAATGTCCTCAGGCAGATTTAGAACACTTCCATCGATAGAAGCACCTATATTGGGATCGACCACAAAATCAATCTTTTCGTCCTCATCGGGATCATGAGCAGAGAGTGGAATTGGAATTAAACCAAAATTATCATCTCCTTTGATAATAAGATAGTCATAATCACCCTCTAATTCTTTTAAACATTGTTCCCGATTTATGTAATCCAGCGCAGGTGGTCGATTTTGACGGATGAACTGAAAAGTATATGGTTCCGGACTATCAATGATTATAGACTCCGAAACTTCAATCGAGAAGAGAGTGTCGCCATTCGGTAGTTTCTCTGAACGGAGTATTCCCCCAAGCTCTTGCCAGCGCTCGGATAACAAACTTTGTTCACATACAGAAATATCTCCATCCAAAATACAATAATAGTGGAATGTTGGATTCCGAAGTGTCTCAGCACTGTACGCAAAATCAACAAATTTATAATCATTCTCAAGAGGCTTAAGCACACCAACATCAAGCAATTGTTTGAAACGAGTAGGATAAAAAAAATCGAATGACGCCAGTTGGAAAAGACGTTCTCCCCCGATAGAAACTTTAAATGGATAACGAACCGCAACAGATGCACCGTCATCAAGAAGAACCAAATTAAGATCCATTGTCCCTTCAACAACTGTTGCTCCAGGATTTATCTTATCTTGAACAAATTGTTGAACACATTGTTTTGTTTTTTCAGCCAAATAGCGTTCTAAATCTGTTGTCACAATACTTGACTTCAGGTGTAATACCCCAAAACCAACATCCGTTCGAGGAAATTCATAAGGGGAATCACAAAAAGGCCAAGGAACAGTATCATCGTTGCAGGGATATGCCTCAGGGTGATGAAGATAAACTTCAGAAGTTAATCCATACGCAATTCGATCTCTACCAATAGTTATCCCTGTTTTTCTATCAACAAAATGTTTTGTGCCGCCTGGCTGATCATCCCAGATACGCCCTTGTTTTCCAATCAGAACAATGCCTTCCCGTACACTATTCTCTAAACAGCCTTCCACAAAAACACGCAGCCCTTCTTTAGCAAAAAGAGCAGTTATAACTTCTTCCTGCTCTTGGCTTAGTTGAGAACGAGCGATATGCGACGTGAGCGAAACGACAAAAATCATTGCAAAGAGAATAACTATACCAAGAATGATAAACAATGTTATTTGGGCTTTGCGTCCGAATTTAAATACCATACTTCGAGCCACATTTAACGCTCCTCGGAATTAACCCGCAGACCGCCGGTGAGTGCCGGCCAAAACGCATCTGGATTCGATGTTATTTCCACACGCTGTGTGTTTGTTGTATCATCAACAGTACATTGAACGATTCTTTCCTGATCAAATACTGAAGGAGCTGTATCAGGTGGTACTTCTGCATTAGTAATGTACGCGCAAACAGGCGTCTCAAATCCTTCATAACGAGCAACAAGAACTTCCCCTTTTCCGGGAACAAGCTGCTGAACTGCTTGAACTTTCTTCCCGCCCTCATTAAAGAAATATAATTTGTCAGCATTGTCAACACCGACAAATGTTGCTTCGGCCGTTTGCTGTTCAGCACCAAACAATGTTTTGAAGTAGTTGACAGTTGATTGAGCGATTCTTTGGAGCAAGGAAGGATTAATAGCAAAGCCCTCTTCTTTACTATAAATTATCGACATAATGGAAGGATTATAATAAAGACTGCCGGGAACTCCGGTTTGGTCAAGCGCACATTCAACATAACCATTATTCGCATTCCCTTGACAAATAATATTCAATTTGTCTTTAGGAATGCCTAGCGATTCTAAAAATGGATTTTCGGCATCATTAATCTCTCGATTGAGAGTGGTGGCAAACGCCGTAATAAAATCATTGCCGCTTTTTTTCTGTAACACACACACAGAGTTGATACACGTATTTTCATCTGGAGAAATTACTCCAGAAGGAACATCGCTTAACGCACTAAAACAATGATTAGGCGCACGCCCTATTTTTGTGCCGTATACTTCAAAGTCAGGCAGAGTTTGGTCATAGTGCGAACAATATAATACAAATTCATCTGTTTGCCCAACTTCATATAATTTCATTGCTACTTCTTTTGTCCGTGTTGTCCATTGTCCATTATCACAATAATGATCAAGAACAAATTCGC
>DUGB01000098.1 GCA_013331555.1 Candidatus Woesearchaeota archaeon | reverse complement strand
ATTTTCATGAGACAAAAAATCTTCATCGTAATTGTTTCTGGCAATTATTCCATTTATGGTTTGTGTCATGTATAAGATAACTTTCATAGTATAACAATCATCCATGATTTTATTAATGTTTGTTTTGTCGCGCCTTCCGTCTGGGTGGTGGTATAAGCAGGTTCTCAAATTACGTAAAATAAGAGTTCAACGAAGCCTTATTTTTCTATCAATAACATTTAAATATATTCCTCACTTAAAACCTTCCATGGATATAGGCGGACAGGCAGTAATTGAAGGCGTGATGATGCGTAATCGTAAGCATTTCGCTGTTGCTGTTCGACTTCCTTCGGGAAAAATTCGGGTTAAGAAAGAAAACAGTCGTCATTTTCCTGCTATTTTTGAGTGGTATTTTATTCGCGGAGTTGTGGGTTTAGGATATGCGTTGATTGATGGGCTCAATGCCTTGTTGTGGAGCAGCAATCAGCAACTAGCGAAAGAGGAAAAGATATCTTCTTCCGAAATCAGTGTTACGTTGTTATTTTCCTTTGTGGCGGCGATTGTTTTGTTTGTGATCGTGCCGTTTTTCTCTGCGCGGTATCTTGCTGGTGATGGATTCTTGTTTAATGCTCTCGATGGTCTATTTCGGTTTGTTATTGTTATTGGGTACATGGTTGCCATTTCGTTTATGGATGATGTGAAGAGGTTGTTTCAATATCATGGAGCGGAGCATAAAGCAATTTACTGTTATGAGAATAAGCAGATGTTAACCGTTAATAATGTGCGTCAATTTTCTCGCTTTCATCCACGGTGCGGGACGTCGTTTATCTTTTTGGTTTTGATTGTGTCAATTATTTTGTTTTCGTTCATTCCCGGTGTCTGGTGGGTTAAATTGGTTGGTAGGATTGCGGCCATGCCGTTGATTGCGGGAATTGCATACGAATTAATCAAATTGAGCAGCACGTTTCAGAGCAATATTCTGGTGAAAATGTTGATTCAGCCTGGCCTTTGGTTGCAGCGGATTACGACGAAAGAACCTACGGACGATCAGTTGGAAGTGGGAATTGCAGCGTTGAAAGCAGTGCTGCCAAAAGAGAGTTTTTGAATATATCGATTAAACTAGCGATTTGTTTATATCTTGTTCAATAACTTTTTGTGGGGTGGTTCCCCCTGAAAGTAGTGAACAAAGGCAGTTATACTGTATTTTTCGTGATTTGGCAGATTTAGTTTCTGATGAGAATGATCGCGGCTTGTTTGTTGGTTATGTTATACTAGATACTATCTTAATTTATCAATCACCCGGTTCATCTCGTGAAGAGATAGAACGTGATCAAACAGCTACTGTTTGTTCCTCTTTGGAAAGAACTCTTGGAAAGATTAGAGATCAGGATTATAACTCCGTTTTACAAGACATTACTTTAAGAGTTGATGGCCATGAAAGCGATGATCTTATTGAAGATCTCCGTAGCCTTTCACGTTTTGGTGTAGGACAATTGCTTGCTGATTACTTTCAAACGAGGAGGAAAAGTCCTGATGTACTTCGTCGTTTAGGCATTTCACTGCTTTCGTCGATAGAGCAGCGAGGTAAAGAGCGAAGAGAAATTGATGCTTTACGTAATGATTATCGTTCCATCGCTAAAGTCTGTCGGGGCGAGTATTAATGCCTAAAACTGAAGTTCCACAGTATCATCGTGTCTTCGTTCCACTTTCTGATTTATATTCTCTCAGTGGTCAAGGAGTTTTCTCTCATTTGTCTTGTGGAGATAAAGATAGACGTAATTTAGTTGCTGTTCCTCTCTCTATGGTTAATCTTCTTGGTCGTTTAAAAAATGAAGGGTTGGTTGGTGCAGCTGCAACTCTTCGTTATTTACGCGAAATTCAACAAGAACGTCCTTTATTATCTTCTGTTGGTGAAAGTGGACTCAGAATTCATCGTGTTTCGGAGGGGTTAGATATCGCCTTTTGTCCTTCTTCTGGCCGAGAGGAACTAGATTTAATCTCTCCCCTGGAGAAGAAATTGCGAAAGTATCAGTCGAATCAGGGAACTCACCGGGTGACGGCGTTAACGGGCAATGACGAGATACAAATTTCTCTTTCCGCAAAAGGTGTTCATGTTGAACGTCCTCTCTTTCTACTTGTCAATGCTGATATTGTTTTTGAAGGGATACTGGAAGGTACTTCTCGACTCTTAGCTCGACTCTATGAATCTGAAGGTCATGTTCCTTTGGATTCGGCATCTGATGAACTAAATAGAGATCTTTTTGTTAATCAGTTTGTTCGTTTTCATAGAGGTGACCACACCAAATACGCCCGCGTTGTTGGAGATTTACAGTGGAATGGCAATAATTCTCGTATTATTGGTGTTAATAATCTTGAATTGCGATTATTAGAAGAAGCGGAGTATGGAAAAAAGATTCGTGTTGGTCGTCATCATATGGATAGAGTTTTGGGAATATCTCCACTAGATATGGAACAATATCTTGCTTTACAATACGGATTGATGAATCAAGAGGTTAGCTTATTTTTTTTATGCGGCTCACATGGGTCTGGGAAAACATTGCTGGGTTATGTTGCTGCTATTGATGCTGTCTTGTGTTATGATGAGGAAGTTCGTTACAAAAGAACGGGTCAACGTTCTCCAAAAGGAGGTTTCTATCGTCGAATAGTTTTGTTAAAACCAAACGAGATCATGGGAGGAAAACGTCGTGATGTTGGTGCTCTTCCGGGGGACTTATATAGCAAACTTCAACACCATCTTGCACCATTTATTGATGCTCATCGAGAGAGTTTACTGGGTCGTGAGATGGCTTTTGACCAAATGCTTTTGCATCCTGCTTTTGTCAATGATTTTGGTGGTCCACGCACATTTGACAAAAAAATCGAGGGTAGTGCTTATTTGCCTTCTAACGAAGTTGTTGNNTTATGAGGGGGCGTTCATTTTCTGACACATTACTGTTGATTGATGAAGCTCAAAATTTCACGCCGTATGAACTCAAAACAATTCTTGCTCGAATGGGTACGGGTTGTAAGGTAATAGTTATGGGTGATCCTTATCAATTAGATAACCCTTTGTGTTCAGTTGAGGTTAATGGTCTTACTCATGCGATTCATCACTTTTTAGGCAAACCTTACATGGGATTAGTAACTTTAGGAAAAAATCATCGTAGTCAAGTTTCAGATGATACGACCGATTGGAAAGTTTTTAGTAGTTGATTTTTAGACTATGCAACTTCCTGTTTCTTGTTTTTGAATTCGGATGACTGTGTTTACAAAAGATTCAATCTTTGTTTCATGGGAAACGATAATTGTTTGTTTCAGATTTAATTTTTCGAGAACGTCCCGGACACGATCTAATTGTTCGCTGCTGAATCCGTCGGTCGGTTCGTCCAAGATAATGATATCTTTAGTTTGGATATGATGAATGATATCATTGATCGCTTTGTTTAGTGCTAGTCGATAGGCCAATGCAACGGATGTTTTTTCGCCGCCGCTTAAGTTTTCAAATGGCAGGTCGTATCCATTCTGTTCGATAATAGGAGTGAACGTGTCATCGATTCTTGCGGTGATCGTGTCATCATTCATGAGCATCCCGAACCATTCTTGAAAGAGACCATTAAAATGGCGATGGATTTGAATCATAATGTGTTTTTCAATTGTATAAGTAAGTTTTAGGAAATGATTTTCTAACCATTGCTCGTATTCTCTGGTTCTGGTTAGTAATTGTTTCTGTTCAAGAAGTTCGCTGAGGTGCAATTTTATCTCTTGTTCTTGAGTGGTGTATTGTTGGACAATGCTTTGATGTTGAGCATGAAGAACAGCACTTTGTTTTTCTTTTTCTACAATTTGAGTATAATTTTGTTTTGCAATAATAATTGTTGGCGTGGGGTCAGGCAATTGGATCAATATTTTGGTGTGGGCTTCTAGTTCTTGCTCGAGAGTGTTCAGAATATTCTTGTTATTCTCCTCCAAGATCAGAAGCTCTTTTTGTTGTTGTTGAATGAGATTCCGTTTGATAATGGGTTGTAGTAATTGTTGTATTTCTCCTATTTTCGTGTTTAGAACGATTATCTTCTGTTCTCCTGGTGAACTGTTCCATTCATCAGAGAGGAGCTGATATTCTTGTTTCCAAAGGGCAAGGTTATTTGCATGGACGAGACATTGTTTCTTGTATTCTTCTCGTTTGAGAATATCAAGCGAGGCGTGAGCAAGCTCTTTTTCAACAGCGCTTAATTCGTCTAGCTCTTGAGTCACTTTTGATTGCTGTTCGGTAATGTGTTTCTTTTGTTCATAGGCTTCTGCTAATAAGGTGTTAATTCTTTCTGCTTTTTGGGCAATATTTTGGGTAATTGTCCGCTTATGTTCTGTAGTAACTTCCTGCAGACAGGTTGGACAATTGTTAAGGGTAGTTACTTTCTGGTAGATTTCATTTTCCTGATTAAGAAGAGCTTCATTTTTGGCAATGACTTCAGCGTTCTTTTCCCATAATTGCTGCAGTTGGGTTTGTTTCTCTTTACGATGCTGGCGTGATTGAAGTTTCACGTTAAGTTCAGTAATGAGAATTTCTTTTGCTTGAGCAGCATCTATCATTGGTGTTAATCGTTGGATTTGTTCTTCTGCTTCTCGTATTCGGGCATTTAAAAACTGAATTTTATCTTGGAGGAATGATTTTCGATTGACGAGAGTATTTTTTTCTTGTTCTAATACGCTAAGTTGCTGGCGTATTTCGTCAATGGAATTATTTGGAATTCCGGCGAGAATATTGAGTTCTCGTTCCATTTGTTCTTTTTTCTGAAAGAGATGTTTTTGCTGTTCGCGCTTTTCCTGAAGCGAAATGCGCAACGCTATATCTCTGTTTTTTAGCTGTTGGAACTGCTGGAGCTGGTTTTCCAGTGTTTTTATTTTTTGTTCTCGAGCAATACGTTCTTTTTGGACTAAAGCGAGTCCCCTTTGTGTTTTTTCCAGTTGCTCTTTGGCGTTGGTTAAAGCAGAAGTGATTTCTTGTGCTTTTTGTTGGATATTGAGCAATTGCTCTGTTTTGGATTCCAAAACAGCTATTGATGTTCTCAATTTTCGGAGATACAATCCGCCATTTTCACGAATTATTTTGTATTTATCAATGTTAAATATTTTTCGCAGGGTATCAAGACGTTCATCTGCCTGCTCGTGGAGAATCAGTTTCATCTCTTCTTGGGGTGTGTAAAGTGTATAACGGAAAA
>DUGB01000138.1 GCA_013331555.1 Candidatus Woesearchaeota archaeon | reverse complement strand
GAGAAAATGTCAAACATGAGCTCTGATAAAATTCTCATTTAATATTGAGGGAAAAAAGTTTGAAACAATACTCCAAACAATGTCGGACTGGCTTGATGCTGATTTTATCGGATTTATTGAAACCGCAGCCAAAGAATGTGAAGCACAAGGAAAATTATATGTCTTAGGTGAAGATTTAGTTTTTATTTTTCTTACCGATAAGCAGCACACTTTCTTTATTGAAAATAATCTAATTAAGAAAGAGGAAAAATCATCCCCAGCAGTGATAGTAAGGGAGTATTATGAATTTCCATCCCTGAAAGAACTTTGGAAAGGATTAAAAGATGCAGCGAGAATTTTAATAAAAGGAAAGTGATTTAGTTCAAAGAATTAATAAATAGTGTCATTTCTAAGTAAAAAATGCTTGACGCAGTAATTTTTGATTATGATGGAGTCATTAGTTCTACATCTCTCCGCCAAGAAAGATGGTTTCGGCATTATGCCTCTCTGCATTCAAAAGAATGGCCGTTTCAATCATTTGAACAATTTTTAATGTTTTATAACGAAAAATGCGCTCTTCCTGGCGGTGTACAAAATGTTTATGACGCTTTAGACTTGCCTTGTAACATGAATGATCGAGCCCATCCGGTCTGGCCAGCGTATGAACAATTCAACCAAGACAATCCTTCCCAACCCTATGAAGGAATAGTGGAAACAATTCGCACTATTTGGGAGATGGGTCAATTAGGAAAAGATCCTTTACGGAATCGCCGTTTAAGATTAGGTATAAACTCCAGCAACACATGGAAAACAATCTATGCCGATCTTTTAAGAAGTGGTGCTTTACCTTATTTTGATGCGTTTATTACAGAAGAAGTTCTAAGAGAATATCAAGGGGGAGATTCTGAGGTCATTTCGAAACCGTCTCCTATTTCTCTTGCGTTGGTTCTCGGCTTGCTTGGCAGCGAAGAAGGATGTGCACTCCATGTTGGAGATACACGCAACGATTTACGCGCCTCACAGAAAATTATGAGGTTAAACCCCCGTCGGCCGGAAAAAACAATTACTGTTGGTGCCTGTTGGGGATACGAAGGACGAGAATTGTTAGAACAAGGAACTGTATTACCAGAAGGGAGAAGAATCCACTTTGATCATTTGATAGACCATCCGCGCGAGTTAGTGCCGATTGTGAGAGATTATCTTTCAAGCGACTAAATTTATAGAACATCAACTTTCAACAACAATTCTTCCATGCCCTTTTTATGACCTGCACCAACGATAACCAAAAGATGCTTCTCAGGATGAGCACGCAGAAGATGAATGATCTTGCGAACCATATATGTATTCCGGTCTTCAACAATTGTTTTGTACACAGAAGGATACCGTTGACGCAGTGGAGTCATCATGGTTTCAATAAGTTTCGCCGAGGGAACAGTGCGAAGATCAAATGATGAAAAACCATGTTTTTTCATCATCCTCCGCGGAAAGAGCAACCCATACAGCAAATCTGCGCAGAAACGGAAGCGTTCTTTCCACGTAATTTGTTTTGAAAAATTTCGTAGCGTGATCGCAATCGGTTGGTCAATATACGCCACGGGAATTTTTTGCTCCCGAGCCAGTTCAAGCGCTGTTTTCATTTCTGCACCCGGCTCAATTCCAACCGTACTCCCCAAATGACGCTGAACGAGTTGACCGATTTTAGCGAAAAGATATCCTTTGACGCCAATAGTCATAATCGTCGCGAGAGAGATAGGCTTTTTTTCACCATGCAGAAGAGCATCGGCACGCTGAGCATCTAGTTCTAACCCAATGAAATCCGGTTTCTGTGTGTTGATCTGGTTCTTAATCTCAGCAATACTCTGCGCAGCAATGTGTGAAGTGCCAATAATGGTGACAGTCATAAATAGGATAGAACCTCGAAAAGTATATAAACAATACTTATATCAAAGAGGTCATAATAATGAGGTGGTTTGAGTATGCTTAAAATGCGAAAAGTAACGGAAGCGTATGATCTACGAGTGTTTACCGATGCCGGCGATTATTTTGGTGATATTGAAGATTGTATTGTAGCAGGAAATAAGATTTCTGGATGGAAGATTCGCGCTACAAAAAATTCATTTCTGAGTAAAGTACTGGGAAGCGCCCGCGGTGTTATTGTCCCTCATCAGTTGGTCAAAGCGATTGGAGACGTATTTGTGATCTCCAAGAATGCGGTACCCAGCAGTGGCAGTGAGGAAGGAGAAGAGTAAAGAATGAATTTACATTCGTACGAAAAGCTTTGGTGGTTCACATACGGCAACGAAGCCACCGAAGAAATTTCTTCTTGGTTCTTGGCTGGATGAGTGTTTTTTTTCTTGTAAAAAGAATTAATTTGGTAGAATCGGTAACTCTTGCATTGAACTTGTCGTACTGCCAAGTTTGCAATCGCCAGATACTTTCACAATAATTCCTTTCCCTTCTGTACCTTTGGTAAACGATCCAGTATCAGGGATTTCTAACCAATTTGGAGTGGGATGGCTAGGAGTGATTTCATTATTATATAAATATGTTTTAATGACATCACAGGTTCCTTTCAGTGTTCCAAAACGCTTACCTGTAAATTCTGGAGTTAAAGCCACAAAATTCCAGCCAGCAAATAGTTGTCTTTGATTTAAATCTAAAATATATTCATCGGGTGCATATCTTAAATACCCTGCTTTGTCTGAATAAACCCAAAAAGCACTACTGAAAACATTTTCATTTTGAGCAAAAGTGGCTGACCACGCTTGAATTTTAAAATTATCTCCATTGGGAGAAATGAGTACATCTCTTTCATTTTTAGTATCATAACCATAAATTGCGTTGATGTTATCTGAACGGATATCACTATCCACCGCGTAAATTCTATTTTGGGTTAGATCGGGAGTTCCATCAATAATTAGATTCCATCCTTCTTCTAACTTCACTCCTATCTCATACTTAGTCTTATCTCCTAAACGTACACTTTTATCAGTAGTCATACCGTTGATGATAGCTAAAACAGAAAAACTCAATGCAACCAAAAGAACAATGAATAAATTAAGAACAATAATTTTATTTTTCATTTGTAATGGCAGAATGTTTTTTGAGATATATAAATATACTTAAGAGGGAGAAGATGATCACACATTATTATTTTGAAACACTGCCAGTGTTTCTTTCTTATTCGATTGTGGAGAAAGCGTGATCGTCACATTCTCTAGCTCCATTGAAGCGACCCCATCACGAACGAGGTGCCGATCGCTGTAGGGGAGAGAAAATGATACTAATGGAATGGTCAAAACAATATCTTTCCACAAAAAGCCCTGGACACTAACGTCAGTGGCAAGATCATCTTTGTTCAACGCAACCGTAATTTTCTCCAACGTTGTTGGTTCCAGCTCATAGCGTTGAGGGCTGGATGAGGTTTTTGCATGATTGAGAATAGATTCGCGGATCGCCGATGCAATTTTACGAAGGATCGGGTCTCCAGGTTGTAAAGTAAGAGAAGTTCCATTCTTCAAGAGAACGCCTTCTCTAAAAAATGGTTTGCCCTGCCGAACAGTATAATGGATAGCACAACGGGTTTGGCCTTTAATTGAATTAATATGCTGTCGGAATGGAATAATGGCAGGCTGGTCCGGAACAGCGGGCACTTGCTCAAATTTAAACGCCCAGCCTTCAGGAGAATTTTGAATATACAATCCGCGCGTAGGAATGATACTTGTCAACATAATACTTTTACTTTGATCAGTACCAGAAACTGTAACGGGTGAACGAAGGAGAAGGTCCGCCAATCCAGCTTCACTTAAAGAACGAAAAAGCGGGTGCGCTTTCTGCAAGGCTCGAGCTAAGTCACTGCTCCAAAGTCGAGTGAGATCGCCGCTCTCTGGAAACAATAATTTCTGTCCAGAAAGCATGCCGCCATTAAACTTGAGATTATAATCGTACGTCCAGCGACCTTGGAACTGAGGAATGATTTCTCGCAGTAGAGGCATACACTTTCAATCATTCTCTCCTTCTTAAATATTGTTCTTTCACAGAGAATATATCTGTCAATCAAAGAAATGATTAAATAGGAGTTTTTATTCCACTTCAGAATGGATCCGACAGCGTTAATCTGGTTAATGGTTACTCACATTTTAATTGCAGTTGTCCTCAGAATTTTCCTGAAATCAGTACACGTTATTTTGTATGTCTTATTCGCCTTTATGTTCTTCGTTTTTTTATTTGGCATTTCATACAGTGACGTCGCTGATTTATTACAACAACTGTTGGTAATTGTTGTGTAGTTTTTGTCACTTATGAGTAATTACTTTAGAAAGATTTAAAAATAGATGTTCTTTTTGAGTACTCATGACAAAACAAATATTGGAAGAGGTTTTACAGGAGTTAGGTATTGAGAGCCACCAAGTAACTTCTGGCAATCAAGATCTTTTACATATTAGTTATCGGGACTTACGCTCTTTAAGTTATGATCCTGCACAAAGTAGTTCAGAAGAAATTCGTGTCCAACAATATACTAAAATTGATTTCAGCAAAAACGGAGTAGTTAAAGTCAGAAAACATTTTGTTCGTCAGGAAAAAGATGTCGTTGCGTGGGAAAGAATTTTACAATATGATGACCAAGAAAGAGTATCACTTATTGATTCTTTGTCATTTTCTTATTCAGCAGCAACTCCACAACAAGTAGAATCTCAAATAAGTGGACAATGTGAAAAAAGATTTGATGAACAGGGACGAGTTGTACGCGTCAATGACCCTGGCGCCTTTGAAATGGAAAATAAATTTCAACCAGATGGGACTGTCGTTACCACTACCCATTGGCATTTACTCAACAAACCAAAAACAACCCATGAACCCAGAGGATATACCGGTCCGACTTCACCGCTTACCAGCGATCAGTTATGGCGGCAGTTTTATAGAGATA
>DUGB01000046.1 GCA_013331555.1 Candidatus Woesearchaeota archaeon | reverse complement strand
TTTACAACAACTGTGCCGTCAGCATTCTTAGCTGCCTGAGCTTCAGTGTTATCAGGACGATAGTTACCGGTATTAACTACGGTATTAACTAATTGATCGTACGAACTGTTCACTGCATCGTTAAGATGGCGAAGAACGAGATTGTCAGCTTCTCGCGTAATTGCCCATTCAATATCACCATCAGAGGTTGAAAAATAACCATGGCCGTCAGCAGTATAAAATGATTGATCTCGCAGATCATCTCTTTCGGGAGTAACTGGGCGAGTTCGTCGTTCGTCCATTAATTGGTCAGCGTGGAGAACAGTACCTGCAACTGCCTTATTGTAGGCTTCTCGCAAGTCGCCACGAATATTTACGAGTCTATCAAGTGTCATAGTGTAAATCCTCCTTATTGTAGTCTCTAGAACAGGCTTTACTTTATAAACTTTCTGTTTAAATTGCCATTTTAAAGTGATTACTATTTATTAAAAAAATTACAAAGTGTCACAGACAAGTGTTGTTTATGAAGTGCTATTCTTCCTCGCTAAAAGAGAGGATATACCTAATTAATCAATGCTGATTAAGTCTTATTTAGCGTCATTAAAAATGAATATTAAACAACATCAAAAAGGGACACTTCGAAAAATTATAGTTTACTGAGTCAAAAAATAAAAAAATTGATGTCTAACGTCGAAAGAGCAATGCTAACGCTTTCCCCTTCCACGCTGCCAAAGACAGCAAGCCAAGAATGCCAACAGCAGTAACTCCGGTAGTAACCGGATTACTCTTCACGCGGTTAAATAATCCCGCGGCTTGACCAACACCAGGAGGATTAGCATTTCCACCAGCAACAGGTGCATCATTGGAAGTACCAGAATCACTGCCAGCAACGGGTTGATTTTCGGTAACCGTATTTGTCACCAAAGATTCTGTCGAACTGCCAGAAGTAGAAGATTCTCCAGCAGGAGCGGATCCGCCATTTTCACTGCCGTCATTCGCAGAACTACAACCTGGATCAGCTAAGTCACGTAAACCATCGCCATCATTATCCTGTCCATCGCTACAAGCAGTTTTGACGCCAGCCGGACCTCGGCCAACACCAGAACCACTGGAACTTAAACCAGGAGAAACAGGATCAGCTTGTTGTGGCGGATCTACAATAACTTGATCGGTTGGCGTAATCATGACTTGATACATTCCTAAAAATTCTCGATTGGGCGAGAAAAGTGCAATCCCGAGAGTTGTATTCTCGCTTTCTTTTCCAAGAGAAACAGTAAAAGATTCACCGGAACGAATCTGATCTCTCACAGGCATTGAACCGCCGAATGGAAACAGGATAAAAGCATTGGCATACCCAACGGTAGAATCATTGGCAGTGAAAGTAAACTGAACATCCTGCTCTGTTCTCAGTACAGGCAACATGTAGAAAGGAATAGCAGGATCAAATGTAGGACTTAGCTGCCCACTTGCATTTTCCACAAGTGTGTCAAATCTTCCTTGACCAAGACGATTAACAGTAAGACGATAAAAGTTTAAGAAATTCCCCTCCGCATCCAGAGGAAGGATCATAATCATATTCATTCCTGTATCAAGACTGAGCGTAAGCCGCTCGCCTTCACCGGTATTAAATTCGTCAGCACCATCAGCAAACATACTAGAGCGAATAACGTAATAACTCATAACATCTTCATTCTCACTGTCAAAAGTTAATTCTATCGTTTCTTCCGTTGGAAGGGCAACAAGCGTGTATTCTTTTACTGCACTCTCAAAAGTAGGCGCAAGATCAGCAGCAAGATTCTCCGTAAGAGAAGAAATCTCTGCACCTACTCGATCAACAACAACGACATAGTTACCCAAATATTGATCTTGTGCATCAAACATATCTAATGAAATAATATTATTCCCCATACCCTCAAAAAATGATACACGTAAGGGAAAAGTGAATGATTCGCCAGGGACAATTTCTTGAGGCTCATCATTCATCCAAACAGTAAAGTAAGCGACAGAAGAATCTTCCGCTACCAAAGGAGTGATGTTAACTTCTCGCTCAGTGTATAGCGCTTGCAGTGAATATTCTCGTATCGCGGGATCAAAAGCAGGGATGAAGTCCGCAGCAAGATTTTCCTGAAGTCCAAGAAGAGGAGCACCAGCACGCTCAACAAAGACAGTGTAAGAACCAGCAAAGAACTCTTCTCCTTCATCATTACGAGCAATGGCATTAAACGTGATCGCATTACCTCCTATGGTTAAAGGAAAAGTAACTGAGTCGTCGGATTCAACGAATGAACTTTGAAAACCATTAGTAACTTCGAGTGAAGTTATTGAAGGATCAGTAAATATTGATGTAAACGTAACAGAACCTTCTTCATACGATGCGTTTAATAGGTACTCTCGAACAAGAGGATCGAACACAGGAGCTACATCAGCACTGAGATTCTCTTGGATAGATGACAACAAAACACCTTCACGCGGAATGGTGATAAAGTATTGACTGATGATCTCCCAATCCTCATTATAGAACGTAATATCAACCCAGTTCCCGCCCACAGCTAAATTGCTTGTAAATGAATCTCCGGGAAACAACTGACCGCCTTGAACCATTCCATCACCTTGAGCGAAGAAAAAAGCAACATCCGGATCAGCAATACGAGGTGTAAACATAACAGTTGATTCAGTGAACAAAGCAGGAAGATTGACAAACATTCTGCTATTATCAAATGGATCAGGTGTAAATACAGAATCGGCAGCAAGATTTTCGTCTAACCCAGCAAGAGCAGGGCTGCGAGGACGCTGAATATTAATTAGGTAATAACCGGCAAGATCTTCTTCAACGTATAGATTAATACGCAGATCATTATTGCCAAATTCAAGATCAATCGTAATTGATTCTCCTGGCGAAACAGATCCTAACTCACGATCATTATTAAAATAAATAAGGGAAGTAATTTCAGGAGAAGTTACTTCAGAAGTGAAAGTAACAGTATCTTCATCAGGTATCGCATTAAGGGTATAACTCCGTCGCAGAGAACTAAATGGAGGGTTAAAATTTGCTTCAAGATTCTCTCCTAAAGAAGAAAAAGTATACGTGTTTGCTGTACTTAAAGTCATCTCAAAAACATTATTGTTTTCATTAGTCTCAACAACCTCATTCTCTGGATCAACAACAAGACGAACAACTGCTCCTTCTTGGAACATTTCCCCTGGAATAAAGATATCTCTTTCCACTTCCATAGCACCAGAATCAATCGGTTCAATGAGTGTTGTAAATGTTTCCTCTTCACCTGGAAGAGTCACTTCTACAGAGAAAGCGGGGCTTTGAGTAAGTCCATCATTACGCACACCTAAAGTAAGACTCCCACTGTTGCTATCAAAATAAAATTGACGACCAAAAGGAACTAAATCAACAACTGGTCCTGGAGTAACAGTAATAACAACTCGTCTCAACTCAGAGAAAAGCCCTTCTTCATCCGTCACAAAATAAAAGAATTCATCATCCCCTTGAAATCCTTCGACAGGTGAATAAGAAAATTCGCCGTTGTTGGGGTTTAAGAGATCAACAACCCCATTCTGCGGCGCTACAGACACAGTGTAAAATAGTAATTCAGAATCAACATCTGATCCACGCAACTGATCTTGTAGGAGCTCCCCTTGAACAACATTGAACGATAAAGGTTCTTGATCAACAAAGGGAGCATCATTGACTGGATTGACAACAATATCAACTGTTCCAAAACCAGGGTCAGCATCACCACTACTTTCAATTGTGTACGTAAATTGGTCGTTTCCAGCATAATTAGAATTGGGAAAATAATTAACAAAGACAGCATTAATGATCTCTACCTGTCCGTTAGTTGGTTGATTAACAAGAGCATAGGTAACCCCTTCTGGGGGAACGGGAAGTTGAAGCTCTACACGAGCATCTTCATCAACAGTGAGTTCATAGTCTTCAAGAAGAAGTGGTCTTTCAACTACAATTGTGTAGTAACTGGAATCATCTTCTTGAGCTACATCAGATACAGTTATCAAAAAAGTACTAGCACCAGGGAATAAAACAAATGGTACATCAACGTTCTGGCCAGCAAGAACAAAAACCCCCATCATTGGCTGAATTTCAAGTCCCCCTTCCGTACGCTGCACTATTGACATCAGTGAATCTACTTCAGGAGCAAAAGAAAACGAAATTTGTTCAGTTGCCACATCAGCAATAGCAGTATAATCATAAGTAGTAGAGTCAAAATTAGGAACGAGTTCATTATTTCCGAGATTTATATCCAGAGACTGCAAAGGAGCAGCAGAAGCAACGGAAATTATCAATAATAGCAAAAAAGATAATAATAATACAAACGTTCTTGAATTCATTGTGAAGCCTCCACTAATCGTAAGCACACAGACTCAAAACACTTCGATAACCCCTAGAACACAAAAAGTAAAAGATTATATATAAACCTTGCCTCCCAGTTTAGTATAAATCCTATGAATCCAAAATTAAAACAGATTATTACCATTTACTGTTCCAGCATCATAATCTACGGGTTAGGATTGCTCACCGTCCGTTATGGACCATACTACGCATCAGCACTTTCAACCCAGACACAACAAACTCTACTCCTTCTTTTTGTCACATACCTCCTCATCAGTCCAGTATATTATCTGAAATATGCCACAGAAAAAACCGTAAACAAACCATTCATTGCTCTTCGTGCCTTACGGAGAATTACTAACTCATTTATCAAGTCAAACGAAAAATACCACCTTTCTACAGAAGAAAAGACCGCATTCCTCTTTATTCTCGTAAAACTATTTTTTCTCCCATTAATGATTAATTTTCTGTACGGAAATATTACCCTATTCACCCAAGAACTCAAAAGACTAAGTTGGTACCCACTCGCATTAAGTTTTATTTTTATGGTTGATACATTCATTTTTGTAATTGGATACAGCACAGAAAGTAAAAGATTAAACAATATCGTCCGCTCCGTTGAACCAACTTTTCTCGGATGGACTGTTGCGCTCATTTGTTATCCTCCATTTAATTCAATGGTCGGAAACTATATTCCCTGGGGCGCAAACGATTATGCGTTCTTTGGAAATGCCATCGTAACCACTATCGCTCAAGTGTTTGTAATCGGACTTCTCTCCATTTATTTATGGGCAAGTATTGCTTTAGGAACAAAAGCATCAAATCTTACTAATAGAGGTATCGTAACAAAATTCCCTTACTCGCTCGTACGCCATCCAGCATACATAAGTAAAAATCTAGTGTGGTGGCTGACGCTTCTTCCTGTTATCAATTGGAAATTTGCTTTAGGAATGGCATTCTGGACAATCATCTATTGCTGTCGAGCATGGACCGAAGAACGCCACCTTCGCCAAGATTCAGAGTATCAAGAATACTGTAAAAAAGTACAATGGCGATTTATCCCTTATCTGATCTAGCAGCTAAATACATATAAATTCAACAAACGAAACAAAAGTATGCCCGCAACAGAAATTACTCTCAAGAGTGCCAAACAGAATAAACTCTTCTACGTTGTAGCTAATGTTGTTATCTATAGAAAAGAAGATCAACGGTGTCTTATTCTCAAAAGAAGTCCATACGAAGTTGCTCATCCAGGCAAGTACGCCGTTCCCGGTGGGAAATTAGAATGGGCTGACCTTCCATTAGACAAACCAACTCGTATTAACGATGACGTTTTGGATTACGAAAACGCCATCGAAGAACTTCTATTCAGAGAAGCACAAGAAGAAGCAGGAGTTGAAATTGACTTTAGCCAAGGATTAAAGTATATTAATAGTGTTGCATTTATTCGTCCCGATGGAATTCCCGTTGTTCTTGTAAAATACGCCGCACCATACAAAAGTGGGGAAGTAAAATTAGAAGAAAAATCATTTACCGACTATGCTTGGGTTAACGCGGAAGAAGCTGAACAATATGACTGTATCAAAGGTATTCCAAAAGAAATTGCCCTCACCATCAAATTCTTTCAAAGAGAAAAATAAGAAGAAAAATCGAAAAAAAGTGTTCAATGTTCTAATCAAAGTCCTCTCGCCTCCGACGATAAAGATAGACTCCTAACCCAGTAACTATACCAACAATCACAATTGTAACCCAAAGCCAGCTTAAGTCAACTAAAACTTGACCAAAACTCGAAGACATTGCTTGTCCAGCTAAAGCCTGGCCTTGCTGATCAGGTGAAACTGCTTCACCAGGAAGGGGTTGTTCAGCAACATTTGCTTCTTCTTGTGCAGATTCTTCTGTTACTGTATCAGTAGCACCTGCAACATCAGCCAGAGTTGTAGGCTCAACCACCGTTTTCACACAACTTCCACCTACCAAACTGAAACCAGGCCCGCAGGAACCTCCACCACCACCAGAACCTCCTGAAGAAGAACTCGAAGAGCTGCTTGATGAACTCGAACTGCTTGAACTACTGCTACTGGGAGCAGCACCAGGACCATAGGCAGCAAAAACCACAGACACCAGCAGAAGCATCACTATTCCAAAAATGAATACTTTTCTCATTCTCAGCACCCCCATTCCGCAGGCACACGCCAGAGCGTCATATTTATGCTCTCATTAAAGAGAACACGTGTAGCATTCGCTGTTTTATTAACACAATTTGTGAGACTTGATGTACACTGCCAAAGATCGCTCACATTTCCTGGTACACCTATTTCCAATTTCTTTGGTCGGAAAGTGTTAATCAACTCTTGACATTTAGTGTTGCCCAACCCAACAAAAGTTCCATTGGTCGTAGAGTTAAAGCTCAGATCTGTCCCGCCAGTAAAGTTTTGGACACCTGTTGAAACCTTTCCACTGATACTCGCATTAACAAGTGTTACTCTCCAATTGGAAGTATTCGTTGCATTCGGATTTTGAATGACTAAGCTAAATCCTTTCATCTGTGTTAAATTAAAGTTTCCTCCTGAACTTGAATTTCCAGAAACACTATTACTCGTCCCATCTGCAAATGCAAATTTGAAATCTAAATTTCCGAGCGGATTAGTCACCGACGAACCAGTTGGTGGCGTAAACGGAAACGTAAATGTACTGGAACAAGATTTACAGTTACTGACAGTCCCTTTTGTTGTAAGGTTAAGACAAGCACTTACTGCACAGTTTCCACTAATGTCACATACTGTTGTTTTGAAGTAATACGTCGTTGCATTCGTCAAAGCATAACCTAAAGCTTCAGTGTTAAATTCATAATTATCAATGGGCGCATCGTGCCACAGCTTATGATCCTGGACAAAAGAATCAATGAGTCCGACATCTCGTATCGTCCTATTAACGGTTTTACACGTACTGTCATTACGATAAAAGCTTAATGTTCCATTTGCCGGTTCATTCGTATCATACATAATAACTGCGGAATCGATAAATGGATCAACTTGGAACCAAGTTATCTTTGGTGACGTTTTATCATTGGCATCAGGTTGCAGCACCCCATTACAAAAGTAAGAATCATAACTACAACCAGCATCATCACAGTCAGTCTTTCCATCTGCATCATTATCAATGCTATCTTTACATTGGAATCCTGCCTCATTCGGCACGAATCCAAATTTGAGGAAGTCAAAACAATTTGGATCATTGCTAGCCGTTAAACCATCACCATCACTATCTCCTCCAGGATTGCTACAATCTTCAAACTTGAAATCAAAAGAACCCTGTGTATAATAGTAAGGCCCTGCCGCATCAACCACAAAGCTATCATTCGTCGTTATATTGCTCACTGTAGCATAAATTCGAATGTCCTTACTCTGATTATATAATCCTTTAAACTTAACGAGTTCAACCTTATCAATACCCGCCATTCCCCCACTAATCACACCACACATTTTTTGGTTGTTAGACGTAAGAGGAAGAGCAACTGCTCCCCAACTTCCATTGACACATTGATACGCTGTCTTGACTTCAGTAAGGGAAGCAGTATAATTTCCTTGGTACTTAAACGAAAACTCAAATCCAGTAAGAGAACTATTATCACGTACAGTACACCGATTGGATGTATTCCCATCGGTATCTAAATACCAAAAGAAAGTGTAATCCAGTGATCCAGAACCGAGACCAGCTCCATTAGGTAGAGGAACATTATTACAAATACCGCTGCCACTAAAATCTTGGATAGATGTTCCTAAAACAAAGAATTGAAAGTCATCACGAAGTCCAACAGAACTAATGTCATAAGAATCAATCAACCCACTTTGGTTCCCATCATCACCCAAAATCTGTGGTGGCTGTTCTCCCATAAAATTGAAGAAACCTCCATCTGCTTTCGATTCACACCAACCAGAAGCTCCACCTAAAGAAACATTGTTTCCCGCTCGCGTGTCATTAAACCAAGTGCAAGTTGAATTCAATAAACCTTCGCATTTTGAAGCATTACCATCGCCTTGAAAACACTTGCCACCAAAAGATGTTGGCTCACAAAGCCCTGCTTGCTGTTGACAGAGACCATTGGTTGCATCCAAACAAGTAGAGTTTGTTTTTCCAAAACAAACCGGTTGACATTCTCCTGCAGGATTAAAAATAGTACTCCACCCGCAGATTTGTGTAGATATATTAGATCCGTTAGCAATCATTGTTGTGTAATTAGCTTCACAATTTACCTGGGACTGACGACGAGTCTGGTTTCCAAAACACTGAGCAAAAATAACCGGTTCGCACCACCCACTACCACCAGAACCACCAAAGCCTCCACCACTATTCCAACCACATCCACCTATACCAACACATGCTGATTGATTTCGAGCATCAAAACAACTATCAAAAAGAGTGGAGTTCTCTTCACAAGTTCCTCCAGGAACAGCGAAATAACTACAGCCAGCAACATTGTTACAGGCAATAGCAGCCTCATCATAATCAAAACACTGTGATCCTGGAAAGTCACAACGACCTGAGGTTGCTCCTCCAAAACTCTCCTCAAAATCATCTTTTAACCAAACACAACCCGCCGTTGTACAAGTGCTATTAGACGCATACACAGGACAGTCACCAAACTTATCATTTAATGAATCACCGCCACAAAACTTATCTGATGCACAATCTGCATCAGCACAATCTGTTTTGGCATCATTATCATTATCAACTGCATCAAAACAGACCTCTCCCGTAAATCCTACTGGTTTACAGTAATTGACAAAACCATCCCAACTACACGCACCATTACCGCCTTTTCCGTTGTTCACACAATCGGTTGAAGTGAAACAACTAAAACAATCGTTGGAACATCTCTTTTCATTTTCCCCAAAACAGTATCCAACCCCATTGGAAGCACCAGAATCATTAAGCCAGACACAACTTTTTGTACTATTCAAACATTTTGATTCTGGATTGGTTAAAAAGTCGCATCCACCACAATCTGAACTACAACTTTTCCCACCACCCGAAATGAAATCCTGTTTAGGAACACACCAGCCTTTAGTATTAACAGCGTTGCTATCTGCTTTAAACTCGCAATATCCCAGCGACGAGCCCTCACAACGTGTTTGAGCTTGCGCAGTCGTATTGCTAGAACTAATTTCTAACTCACATCCCCAACAACTGGAGTCACAATTCCCACCATTCCCAAAATTAAATTCACACCAAGTATCCGTTTTCGTCACACCACCTGCACCAATGTATTGTTCTGTTTTCCAATTTCCACCTTGTGCTTCACAACCAGATTCCGAACCCATTTCATCAAAACCAGATGATCCACCAAAACCAGCACTATTAAACTGGCACGCCGCAGAAACGTTATCCCATTTGCAAGGCATATACCAAGGAGAAGCTGCAATTAATTCGCATTTGCTCTGGTTCTTAAAGACATTAAAATCATTACAAGAAACTGCCCCGATGGGAAGAGAAGGAACACTATTATAACAGGCTTGATCAAAACTGGTTTTGCAGTTAGACCCATTCCAGCTGCAGCACGTTGAAAGCATCGTAAAATCAGAACAGATTGTTTTGTTCAAATTGGAACATAGAATCCCACCAGGATTTCCAGAACAAGCTGTTCCATCCCAACTGCAGCCAGAAATATTGATACAAAGATCTTGGACAGTGATAACACCACAGGATGGATTTGTCATTGAAGGTCCACCTGCTCCAAACCCGCTTCCAGGTTCAGCACACGTATTGCCAGTACTATTCCATGCGCAGAAGAAAGTGCCAAAACAACCATTGGCATTGTTATTAAAATCACTGCAACCGGATCCAAAGAATGAACTTCCCGTATTTGGGTCACAAAGTTCCTGTCCAGAAGAGTTACGCCATTGACAGCCAAACGTCAAGTTGAATGTCGTGTTTAAATCCTGACAATAAGTCTGATTCGTGCGATCAGCAGCAAAGCAATTGACCGACTCACACCAGCTACTAGTACCCATCGTCTTCCAGAGACAGCTGTTAGCTGAACAAGAAGATTGAACAGTATATTGATAACAGTTAGATGGTGCTGCCACTAATGAAGATAAACCAAACAAAAAAATGATAAACAGTGTTGACAAAAGAATATATTTTAATGTAGTTTCCCCTTTCACAGTAATGCCCCTTTTTATTTTTAATTAATACAAGAAATAGGAAACACATATTTAAACATTTTGTTTTATGGGCACAGTTCACTTTCTGAGTGA
>DUGB01000067.1 GCA_013331555.1 Candidatus Woesearchaeota archaeon | reverse complement strand
GTTTCTTGGTAGTCTTCGACTTGGACAAGTGCATTAATAACCAGTTTTCTATTTTGAGGAAGCGTATCCATGCCAATCTTATAAATTAGTCGATAGTCTTCATCTGTAAATCCGCCACTGATAAGCGATAGTGCGGAATAGAGGGTAATAAGCTGCTTGGAAAGCCTCGTAGGCAGTTCTGCTTCTGGTATAAGTTCTATCTCACGGCTTGAGTATCCTTCCCGTATGACTCCGCTTCGGGCTCTTACACAAAAGGCAGATAAGTGGGCAATTCGTTGCTTGGTCTCGTCTGGAATGATTATTCCCTCACTCGGTAAAGTTACTCCCGCAACAAAATCGGCAAACGCATTTTGGATTTCTTCCCTCATTTCTTTTTCCTTCCCGCTATTGCCCATAGCTTTGAGCGAAAGCTCTATCGGGTCAGGCTGCTGCGGGCGATATTGGATGAACCGCTCACCCAGTGTTTGGTATATGGAGTAATGGTGATCTATGACGGAAGTGACTCCTGCAATAAAGCCCATCTTTCCGTTCCATTCTTTTGTTTCCCCAGTGCCAAACTCCTTTTTGTATTGCCCGTCGTAAATCTCCCGCAACTGCGACAAGATAGCGTGCCTTTTATCCCGATGCATTGTTAAAACTGTGGTGAAGTCTTTGAGGGTAAGGATTACCTCTTCTGGTAAGCGTAAAAGAAGACTGGCGTTTTTCGTTGATTTCTCACCACTTAGAAATGATTGTGGTGTTAGGTCTGAAAGTGGATAAATTCCATCTATTTTTGCCAAACCTCGTATCAACTCTGTTTTTGTGCCACCAGATGCGGTAACAATAAATAGCCATACTGGATCAGCACTTAGTTTGTTGGCGATTACTATTGCTGCGAGAACTTTTATAATTCCTTTGTCATTTATTAAGAGCCATTTATTGACTGTATCTTCAAGAGTTTTGAACGCAATAGGATTTCTGATTTCAGTTTGTCCGTTGCTTGACCGTTTTGCTTGTTCTTCCTGTTTAATGCTTTCCCATACACCTCTTAGTTCTATCTCGGTGAGTGGAGGTTTATTTTGAGTCGAGTTCCATTCTTTAATAGTTGCCCAGCCTGCTATTTCCCATAGGTCGGTTGGAAGGTGGTGAAATAATTTACCTGCCAGTCTTGCAGCTAACGTGTTTCTTGACCCTTCTGGATTCTCTTGCGATAGAAATTGTTGCCAGTCCACTTTTGGAATTTGCGGTGCTTTCCCTCCGTTTTGAGGTATGGATTCAAATATCCATTTAGGTGGTTCAGCAAATTCACTTTTATCAGGAGGCACGACCCACTCATAGCGATTACCAGATTTATGAAGTGATGGAGGAGCAATCACATACCCGCCATCGCCACGAACATCAGTTTTGTCCCTAATCCTTACTGCGTTTTTAACTGGTGTCAGTGGATGTTTGTAGTAATAATGAAATCCACCTCCACCAGTTTTTACAATGACCGTTTGAGGAAGGTCGGTAACACTTCCACCTGACTCGACGTCAACGACAACGATTCCAGAAACACTTCCCGTAACTATGCCAATGTTTAGGTCGGTATAACTCTTAACCCATTTATTGATTTCTTCCCCAGTCGGCTTTCTCCGTTGGAATTCTTCCCATTTTATGAGCGGTTTCTTATCCTGACCCACAGGGATTACAGAGAACCCTTGTGATAGGTAATATGTTGCTTGTTTTATAAATTCTTCTGTATTCATATTTTTAAAATCATTTACTAAATCTTGTTACAATTCGATAAAGGCTTTTGTCGGAGGAAGAACTCGTTATTCCCCCTCCGACATGCCAGTTGTTGGTTAGACCGCTCTTACCTCTTGGATTGTGGAAAAATCTCCTGAATTGCTTTTAACAGTTGAGACCACAATCACACACGGAGACCCTTTTANNCTTAACCTGTCTCGTGCCAAACAATCTAAGATGACGCCTTCTTGTTCGCCTTCAGAAACCTTAAACTCAAGTCTCAAGGCATCACCGAACCTCAAACCCTTCTTCTCTTGGTAACCCTCAAATACTGCTGGATATTCCCCAGCAGGTATCAGGGGCAAACCGCTACTTACAACCTTTCTAATCATGCTTCATCACCTCCTCTCAGCTTTTGCTTCAAATCAGTAATCGGATTTTCTGGTGTTGGAATAATGATTCCTGTCTCGTAAGCAACTTTTGCTAAGGATTCGAAGAAACCAACCAGTGTATAGGCAATATCGCTCACGACTGCGGGTTGTAGTTCGACTCCGTAATCCTCTCTGATGATTATTTTCAATTCGTTTATAAGTTCTTGGCTAATCATGGTTAAAATCTGTCTTGGTAAAGCTTTTCTTTGAGCATCTTGATTGCCATTACAAACTTGCGGGCATCGACCATTACTTCAATGGAATCTTCTTTGGCGTAGTTGAAATTATTCATCAGCAACTCCCGCTCAGGTGTATCTCGAAAAACAAATTGGGAACGCCTCGGAGTGGAGCGGTCAATATTTACCAACTCCATGCCCTTGGTAAAGAGAAATGCAGCAGCATAAAAGCTCGTTAGCCGGTAATATCGTTGGTCGTTTTGTAAGTTACTCATGACAAATCCTCCTGAAAAATAGGTATTGCGGATTCAAGCCAAAGCATTCCTGCCTCTGTTTCTTCGAGTTGGGAGAAAGTGAAATGGTAAGTATCGAGAAGTCTTTTTTGACGGTTAACTGTGCGTTGTAAATCCTTGATTTTGTTCTCAAGCAAGCGATTGACGAAGGTCTTTTCCAAAGCTCCTCTGTGAGGATCGTAACTATCTTGCTTCAGCCAGAGGTGTATTCTTAACTCTTGGGCAACATCTTCCCAGTCCATACTGGGCACCCATGATTTTTTGGCTTTAAAAACAATTACTTTTTCGTAGTCAAGATAATTTATTCTCATACGACTCCTTATTTGTCCAGAATCGTATGAGGTGTCAGTAAACAAAAAGGCTACTAACCGCCTCCAGACGAATCTGGAAACAATTAGTAGCCCTTCTATCTTGCTACTCAGGCACCCCGCAGGTGCTAATTGAATTCTAGCTTATGACGAGGAGAAAGACAATGTCTTATCTCCCTCTAATATAATATACGACAAATGCTTTTTTAGGCTGTCCAGCCCCAGTCAATCCAGCGTTCATTTATCTTGCCACACTCCCTGTTTCCGCACCTCACAACCAGTTTAAGTCTTCCGTATTCCAAAACTATATCAGATGTAGCTTTATTGATTAGTAGGTCGTTTATCCTGTTTTCGTAGTTGAATTTGTAAAGAACCCTACCGCAATACATACAATTCCAAACAGCCAGATTTGTCATTCTTGGCTCATCCATACCCTTAAGGCAGTCTTCACATATGAAGGTGTCATAAAAGAGTTGGTCTCCACGGTCAGATTTCACTTTAACTGGTTTGTTTCTACAGTTTTGGCAATAAATTAAGTTTATATGGCTTATTGTTTTACCAAACTCGTCTCTTTTATTACTCCAAAACATAGCCTCTTTATAAGCTTTTTGATATTCCGTGTCATATAACTTCATTTGTTCTTCTCTTGAGAGCTTATTAAGTTCATCTTTCCTTTTGAACCAGAAGTGATTGCCAAAATCATGCTCAATATTCCATGCCTCATCAACCTTTTTCCTCAGAATCTCTCCTGCTTCATCAAGTACTTGCCACAATTTTCTCTCCAAATCGTGTAGTCTCCAACTAATTGCACTGGCAATCTCCATCTTTAACTCATCTTGGTCAACTTTGGGTTGCTGTTTGAGGAATTGAGTAACATAATGCGTGACCGATGGGTCAAGATCGTTAATACCTAGTTTTTCTTCATATTCAACTGGTCTTGATATACCCGATACATAGCTTTTATCCTCGTATTTTTCTTCGTAAGCCTTGAGTTCCTTCTCAAACTCTGCAAGCTTTTGTAACATCCCGTCTGGAATTAAATCCTTATTCTTGGTAACCCACTGTTTAAAGCTGGCAATCGTTCCCCACAGTGCTTTAACATCACTACCAGTTGCATACTCGTCTCTAGGCAAGAGAGTGGGGTAAAATTTTTCGTGAACACTACTCAATAAATCAGGTTCTTTTTCGCCAGTAAGTTTTTCTGTTACCTCTGTTATCAGATCGCTAATTATGTATATTTCCTGTGCTAACAACGCATCACCTTTAAGCGAATCTTTTTTCCAACGAGGATGTCTTTTAATATAGAAATACCAAGTTTCAAGCGGGTCGATTTGTAAAGCAAAAGATCCGATTGTTTTTCTAAGTAGTCTTAATCTATCGATATTGAGACTAAATTTCTCAAAAATATCTTTTGTTAATACTGAGAAATCAAAGTTAATAGAAGGTGCATCATTAAAATACCTCTCTTTATTGCGATCAAAGCCTCCATGTCTATCATTTTTAAGAGAGTGTAGAAGCTTTAAAAAATTATGGAAGTCTTTACAAAGATCAAAAATATTAAGTTCTGTATGATGCTTAGTTCCAGCCTTAGCATAGTCAACATTGAAAGCATAGCCACTCCATCCCCATTCAACATATCTGGTTTTTTGTTTTGTATGCCAATCGAAGTCGTGGTGAGTCCATAGCTGACCTTCGTGGACTTTATTTTTTGATAACGATGCAATAATAAAAATTTGATGAGGGCTGTAATAATTGATCAAAACTTTCTTTTTAGTTCCATCTTCTTGAACAGCTTCTTCCTTGACTTGGAGGAGTGGCTCTAAGAATCCATCTGTCTCAGCAGCTCTTAGGAAAGATTCGTTTATGTCATCCAGTTTTCGATTCTGGTGATAGTCGTAGATGCAGTGCCTTATGAAGGTTTTCTCTGAATAAAGTTGATCTTTTTTAACAGGAAGTAACTCCACATTATCCTTATTTTTCATACTTATTTACCGACACTGGCTTACCCGAGGTGTCGAATGCTTGTATTTTAACAGATTTGTTGTATGGTAATGTAAGGTAAGGTTATGTAAAATGAGAGTATGAAGAAACAAAAAGTTATTGAACTCCTCACCCTATCCGAAGCATCTCAGATTTTGAAAGTTCACCCGAACACTCTTAGGAAATGGGACAGAAAAGGAATACTAAAAGCCGTGCGGTTTGGAGAAAGAGGAGATAGACGCTATAAAAAAGAGGACTTAGAGAAAATGATTGAAAAGAAAAGAGAATAATTATGATAGAGAAAAAAGAATTATTTGACTTTGTGGATAGAGCTGGTAAAGCAACCTACGCTGGAGGAGGGAAATATGAAGAGCATCCAGAAAGACATGGCTTTATTGAATTAGTCTACGATAAAGAACCACCTTGGTATTACAGAGATAGTTATACTGGTCATTCAAGATCTGGAGGGCAAGAAGTAGTGCGAGTTAATGATAAACCAGTTTGGTGGTCAGGATATGGGGGAGGTATGGTTGAAGGAAAAGAAAGCATGTCGCACGAAACTTTTGATTTCCTCAAGAAAGCATTATCTCAAAATGAAGAAGACTTTGAATCTTTAAGAGGGCCACATGAGTTCACAGATGGAGATTGGAAATATTCTTACACTCAGGAAGGAGATATTACTGATTTTTATGGGTATGAAGAAATTACATATAAAGGGGAAAAGGTGTTTTGGCATAGAGCGGTTGGGGGAATATTAAACCATGAATAATAGTACTTAATGACATGAAGCAAAACATATACGACACTAAAACATTTTTTACAAAATACAGTCAGATGAACAGGTCTGTTAAAGGGCTTGAGGGTGGTGGTGAATGGAAGACGCTTGAGAAGATGTTACCAGACTTTAAAGGTAAAAGATTGTTGGATTTAGGCTGTGGTTTTGGTTGGCATTGTCAGTACGCAATTGAACATGGTGCAAAATCGGTCGTAGGTGTGGATATTTCCGAAAAAATGTTGGCTGTTGCCAAAGAAAAAACTTCAAAAGAAATTCAATATATTTGTAAACCTATTGAAGATACGGAGTTCACCGACCATTCTTTCGACGTAGTAATCAGCTCACTCACCTTTCACTATTTAGTTTCTTTTGATGATATCGTGAAGAAAATTTATTCGTGGCTGAAAGATGATGGTGAATTTCTATTTTCTACTGAGCATCCTGTGTTTACAGCTTACGGTACTCAAGACTGGTATCGTGATTCAAAAGGAAACATATTGCATTTCCCTGTTGATAATTATTTTGCCGAAGGCAAGCGAGAAGCTTACTTCTTGGGAGAAAAAGTTATCAAGTATCATAAGACGCTCACAACTTATCTAAATACCTTATTGCAAAATAGTTTTGAAATAACAGGTATTGTGGAACCCCAGCCTAGTAAGGAGATGCTTGAAACTGTTAAAGGCATGAAGGATGAGCTCCGTCGTCCCATGATGTTGATCATATCTGCAAGGAAAAAAATAGAAAAATAGTATGGCAATTCATAATCCCCCTCAATATAGATATTCACTTTTCGAGCAGTGGGATAGAAATACCTTTGCACTAATTAGGCAAATAGCAAAAACTAGTAAATATCCATTAGTCAATGGTTCTCAAGAGGATAGAAATCAATTCTTAACTATTCTCATCAGGACGCAAAAATCTCTTCATGATTGGCGAGATTTTCCTAAAGATGTAATAAAACAGGTTCAGGATAATCATCAAATAGATGTAATAAGTTTGAATAATAAATATCCACCTGAGAGCATTGCTAAAGACGTACCAGCATGGGTAACGTATGAGGAAGACAAAATCGTTTCAGATTTCATAGACAAATTAGAAACGAGGAAAATTCAATTTGTAGGTAGCGATTCGGAGACTATTGAATTTGTCCTGCGATTTATTTTGGGTCAGCTTGGTCACGATTGGGAGCAAACCATAATGATGATTTGGGAAATGCTTGGAGACGGTAATAAGCTTCTGCTAACCGAGCTAAATAAGGAAATGAAAAATTTTGATTATGAAAGACTATTCGAAAAATGAATACAGAAGTAATTAACTATGCAATATTTATACTTCTTTTGTTTTACCTCCCCTTGTGGACTCAGATAAACCTCTTTATATCTAGCCTTGGTCGGTCTCAGAAACCAATTACAGTTATCAAAGACGAAAGAATCTATAAACTCCTCCTTAGTAAAACTAAGGCTCAAATTAAGTCGATTAAGATATCAGAATCTGCTTTACCATTCGGAATGATGATAGGAATTCCTAACCGACCACAACTTATCCTCTCAAGAAAGCTATACGGTACTTTTAATCAAGATGAAATCGACTATGTAGTTTTACATGAAGCAGGACATTACATGCTCCACCATTCAATAAAAGAGCTTTTGTTAGGCTTATTATTTTTGGTAGTTGGGATATTTCTTCTTAATAATGTCACTATCTTTTCAGTGGGAGTTATTCCTGCATTTTTGCTGGGGATAGGTTTTGGCATTTTGATGATTCAAATAGGAAGAATGAAAGAGTTAGAGGCTGACAAGTATACACTTGCAAGAATTACCAATCCAGAGGGGATGGTTACTGCTACTGAGAGATTTAGAAACGCATATAAAAACAGGAGTAGTAATAATAAGTTGATTCGATTGCTATTGTATCGTGGGAATCCCTATGAGAACAGGATAAGAATGGCTAACGAGGAGATTCAAAGACGCAAGCTTACCCGAAATGTCAGATAGCTGATATTTTGTAGAAACACAGACACTTTCACACCCTTTGATACCGAAATCATTAAAGATCGCCTACCGTATCTCTCTTTATATTATCTTCATGTGCTTTATATTAACTAGTTATATATAGTTCTA
>DUGB01000066.1 GCA_013331555.1 Candidatus Woesearchaeota archaeon | reverse complement strand
CGCTTCTTAGGAGTCACACCGCAGGACATTGTTGATTATAAATTGCCCACCCACCCGCTGAAGGAAATTGACGTCAAGAAAATTAAAGATATGATCAAGAACGACCCTTTTATTATTCACTATAAATCTTGGCAAAAAGCATTGGAACAAATGACAAAGATGAAAGTCCGTGCAGAACAGCAGGCACTCGCAAAATGGGGTTTAAATTACGTCATTGATACCTATCTTCCGGAAAAAATTGCTAACCCAAAAACATGGCTCCCATAAGAATTATAATTGGCATCATTGTAGCACTATTTTTGCTTACAGGATGCGGAGAACAGAATATGAAAACGACAAACAAAATAGCAACTGTTGAAACAACTCTTGGAACATTCAAAATTGAATTGGCTTCTGACAAAGCTCCGCTGACAACTCAAAACTTTATTGATTTGACTGCCAAAGGGTTCTACGAAGGAACAAAATTTCATCGTATCATTAAAAAGTTCATGATTCAAGGCGGCGACCCTTTAACAAAAGAGGATAGTAAAAAACAGCTCTGGGGAACTGGTGGTCCTGGCTATGAAATTGAAGACGAATTTGACTCTTCACTTTCCAATGTCCGAGGAACTATTTCCATGGCTAATCATGGGCCAGATACGGGAGGAAGCCAATTCTTCATCAACGTAGTGGATAATACGTATCTAGACAACCGCCATACAGTCTTTGGCCATATTGTAGAAGGAATGAATATAATCGATAAAATTGGAACAACACCAACAGATAGATCTGATCGTCCTTTGGAAGCTGTTGTGATTAAGAAAGTGCGAGTGGAGTAAGGAAAAAGTTATATAGGACAAGAATAAGTTTGAATGGATGTCTTCAGAAGAGTTAATCTGGAATGAATTAAATTATTTTTATACACCTAGTTTTAAATCATTTCTACGGCGCTTCGGTCCTGTTGATGTGTTCAGTACAGTAGAAAATAATTTATTTAAAGGATTGGATGAGTTTCAAACAGAAATAGAAGCACATCTTCATTCAATTGGACCTAAAAAATTTGAAAATGTTCATATCCAGAGCCTGGCTTTTAACATGGGATTCTTCTTTGAAACAGCAGAATGGATCCTAGCTGATTACGAGGTGAATGTTGATTTAGTAGACATGTGGAAAGCCTCAGTCAAGAGCTGTAAAGAAGACTCTTATATTCAATCAGAGTTCCAAAAGAAGAACTTTGAAGAGCAAAAAGTAAAATATCTGTTCGAAGGGATGAGACACCCATTGCAGCAGGTATTCGAAAACTTAAGACGTAAGAAAGTTGAACAACAATATATCAAGTTAGCTATGCTCTGGCCATATAATTATTTTCTGCTCTCGAAACGGCAAGAACTATGGGTTGATGAATGTTTAGCCTATGAAAGACACCCACTGCCGCCAGCGAAAAGAGATATTAATTAATTTTTAATCCCCACCACCATCTCCCCATACGCACTTAAGTCCGATGGGACATCAAGAAAGCATAAAGGAAATTGCCTGAAACCATTATCACTAATAATCACACCATTTTGATTTAATTTCTTAAAAACCATCATCTCAAACGACGACTCTTGCTCTTTCATAATCCGAAACGCTTTCTCAAAATAGATATCAAATTTTTCCATTGTAGAGATTCGTATGAAAACATTGGTTTGTTCAAACTGAAGATGAACAAGTGTTGTTTTCCAATAAAAATCTATATAGCTATTGGGTAACCTCGCAAAGGGTATACCAACATCATCAAGAATAGTCAGAAGAATATCGAAGACCGGCTCCGTATCAACAAAACGAAATGAAACTTCTTTAACCTCCGGAAATAAAAATTCTAGATACAGCAATGGCGTAAAAAGATCAACCCCACAGCCAGGATAGAACAAAAGAGGACGAGAACAGATAGATAAACGACTAAGATGTTGCAAAGATCGTAGACGTGTGTAATCATCATCAAAAAAATAAGAACGTATCTTATTCTCATCGGGAAATGACGGACAAGAGAGACCGCGAGCGATAACGTTGCGTGCAAAATAACTAATTACCTTACCCATACCAATCCATTCATACCAAAATATTTAAAAAAGTGTCCCCCCGCAACAGCTCAATGAACAAAAAGAGCAGTATAGTGTTGATTCTAATGATTGTAGCATCATTCTTAATCTCATGCACGACAAATGAAAACACATTAACAGGTGGAGTAACCACAAACACTGTGAGTACTGCTATCGTTATGGTCAAAGGAGATGATGGCAGAGTAATTGATGATGCAAGCATATTCATTAACGATGAATTTAAAGGCACGACGAACAAGTACGGCCAAGGAAAAGGAACACGAGAAGTTATTCTCCAAAAGGAAGAAAACACAATTAGCATAGAGAAAGAAGGATACTACCCTTCTGAACCAAGAAAAATTCAAATTTCTTCAAAGGGACAGCAGCAAATAACTATCACCATTCAAAAACAAAGAGTAGAATATCAACTGAATATTGAAGATGAAGAAGGCACCCCAGTGAGTGATGCTAAAGTATATTTGTTTAAATTTGATGATACTCTGCCGCTAAAAACAACGTACAGCAATGATGAAGGAGAAGCAGTATTCACAAATGTCAACGATGGGGAGTACACTCTGAAAATAGTGAAAGCACAATTTCAAAAATGGCAAAGAAATGAAACAATTTCATTTTCCTCAGGAGAAGAAAGCATCCATTCAATCACATTATCTCCGCTTCCTGAGATTAACGCGGTCATTCAAGATCAAAATAATCTGCCGATATCAGGAGCAGAAGTTTCTTTGTATACAACAGAAAATTACAATAAACCAGGATCATGGCCTTTGGCAACAAAACAATCAACAAAAGAAGGTACTGTTAAGTTCGATTCTCTCAACGGAGAAGAAGAGTATGTCCTCGTTATCAAGAAAGAAGGGTTTACTGCCCAGACGACAGAACTTGCCGTGGGAACAACAAGCACAACGGCTATCATCACCCTAAGTTAACACCCAACCTTAGATTTTATAAAGAAGATATTCTTTTTTGACATCACGGGCCTGTAGCCTAGCCTGGATAGGGCACCAGCCTTCTATCTCCATAGAGAAAGTGAGCTGGGGGTCGGGGGTTCAAATCCCCCCAGGCCCGCTTTTCATGCTTATGCTGGAATGGAGATATGTTTAAATACTTCCTCCGCCCCGACGCTCGAGTAGAAAAGGGTGGTAAATGGTATGGATATTCGCAAAACAAAGACGTGTGAGCGATGCAAGGCGGTTGTTCCTCTCGAACGTGTTCGATTATATCCGAAAGACGAAAATCGGAACTTAGTTCTTTGCGATAATTGTTGTGAAGAAGTCAAAAAACGTGCTCTTCCATCAAATCAAAAAAATATGTCTGCAAAAACCGCAAAAGTATCCCTCTCCTCAACTTCAGAATATTCTCATTATAACTGTACCCGGTGCAATTATAACTTCCGCGCGGATAAAAATAAAGCGGGTGTAACCCATAACCTTTGTTGCCCTTACTGTGGCAAAAGTGATCGTCTTGAAAAACGTTGAAGACCATGCTCTACATCCATCAACTAAAGCATTTGACGCCGAAATCGGCCGAAGTGGAAAGTGTCTACCTTGTCCGTGAATTGAAACAGAAAACACCATTCCCTTTCGATTCCGATAAAGTTCAAGAATACTTCTCTGAATTTACACTCTCACCTACTGATATTGAAATGATTGACCAAGCTACTGTTCTTGTACCAAAAACAATCAATATGATCAAACTTGTGGCAACGCAGCAAAATTCAATTCACGAGCCGATTAATTTACAGCGGGCGATTACTCTTCTTAATGAAATGCCTCCTGCATTACATACAAACCGTGCATATGTGGAAGCGACAATGCTCTGGCAGGAAGGATTTGTGAATGAGTTTGTATCTTTATTTAACACCTTGCCAAAATTGCGAACCCCAGAAGAAAAAAGAGAAAGCAACATCCGTTTAAACTCTATCTTCCAGCGTGTCTTGCGCAATGACCAATTTGCCTTTCGTTTCCATGACATTATTAACGAAGCACACGTTGAACACATCGGTGGTCTCCATGAAAGTCTTAACAAAGGCTTCTTATTCCATCGAACGTTGGAAGAAGAACTCAAGAAACTTGATTTTGCATCACTGAAGCTTCGTCTCCCGCCGGAAAGTGTCCAAGAAGCAGACTTAATTCAAGAAAATGTTGGTGTCATCCGCCGTGGCGTAGAACGAAGTTATGGCGCAAATATGCGGATGGTCAATCTGGCGTTAGTTCTTTACGCGTATGTGAAGTGGTTGACGACGAAGTAGATCTTCTGAAAACTGATGCAAATACCAATTAAAAGTTAAAAAAATAAAAAGGTGAAAAAAATGAGTTTAAGTGTCAAAATGATTGAGAGAGTTACAAGTGCAGTGAATAAAAGGATGACAGAAATAAACGCCATTGTAAAAAATACAATGAAATAAGGGGTTGCGACCCC
>DUGB01000102.1 GCA_013331555.1 Candidatus Woesearchaeota archaeon | reverse complement strand
CGGAACGATAAGGTTATTCTTAACAGAGCCATATGGGTTATATTTCGAGTATCGTGCAACAATCATTGGTGAAGGAGATACGGAAATTGATGCTATTCTCCAAAAACGGTATAAAGCTTCTCTTACTGTTGATGAAGGGATTAAGTTAGGTTTGCAGGCGATGAAAGAGTATCTAAAAGATGATTTTAATTTTGAACGCGTTGATGCAGCTTTTATCTCTGTCAAAGACAAAAAAATTGTTAAATTGTCAGAGGAAGAATTAAAGCAAGCAATGAAATGAGAATCCTGTGTGCTTGCGTTCTTTTTTAATCTTTTTCTAGTTATCTTTTTGTTTTTTGTTTTCTGTTTATTTTCATCAAAACCCCGCTTTATAAAACCAATAAGTTTTTAAATAGGAAGTAAAACTGAAGTAGCTTACGAAAGGAAAATACAGTATTTCCGCATGAGTACTGTGCCTTTGAATGCGGTGATGAAACAATGAGTACAATTTTAGTTCAAGAACGAGCCATCGTTGTCCCTGGGGAAGCGTTGGCCGAAGGAATGGATTATTTGCCTGGTGATAATACCTATCGGGAACAGGAGCGAATTTATTCTAAAGTTTTAGGATTAGTATCTTTGTCTGGTCGGGTGTTAAAAATTACGCCTTTAGCAGGACCATACATTCCTAAGATTGATGATAAGATTATTGCTAAAGTTACTGATATTACGATGTCCGGCTGGCGGGTGGATACAGCGACTGCATATTCAGCAATGCTTAATGTTAAAGATGCTTCTTCTCGTTTTATTAAAAAGGAAGAAGATTTGAGCCAAATTTTGGCGATCGGTGATTATCTTGTGGTTGGAATTATTAACGTCACTTCACAGAATCTCATTGATGTGACGATGCGTGCTCCAGGTCTGCATAAGATTGAAGGCGGCCGCATTATTGAGATTAATTGTCAAAAAGTTCCCCGGGTTATTGGGAAACAAGGAAGTATGATCTCTTTGTTAAAAGAAAAAACTGGCTGTGATATCACCGTCGGTCAAAATGGGTTAGTCTGGATTAAAGGTAGTACTCCCGAACAAGAACGACGGGTTGAAAGTGCGATTCGTCTTATCGAATTAAAATCACATTTAGAAGGATTGACGGAAAAAGTTGAAAAGTTTTTGAGTGAGGTTCAGTAAATGGTATATCGAAAACGATTAGATGGTCGAAAAATAGATGAATTGCGTCCAGTTGAGGCGAAGGTTGGTGTTGTTTCTAACGCTGATGGGTCAGCGTCATTTCGTATCGGTAAAACGTGGGCAATTGCTGCAGTTTATGGTCCACGAGAAATCTTCCCTCGTTTTTTGCAAAATCCTAAGCGTGGTATTCTCCGTTGTCATTATAGTATGATGCCTTTTTCTGGTTCCGGGGAAAGAATCAGGCCAGGTTCTAACCGTCGTGCTCAAGAAATTTCGTTGGTCATCCAGAAATCATTGGAACCTGTTGTTGATTTGTCGGCGTTTCCTAATGCAGTGGTGGATATTTTTGTTGAACTGCCTCAAACTGATGCCGGTACACGTTGTGCTGCTATCTCTGCGGCATCGATGGCGTTGGCGGTGGCGGGAATTCCGATGAAAGATTTGGTTAGTTCTGTTGCGGTTGGTAAAGTTGATGATAAAGTTGTCGTAGATTTAGATTATATGGAAGAACATATTGAAGAATTTAATCCTGAATCTGCGGCGGCTTCCGTCGCTGACATCCCTGTTGCGATGATTCACAATACAAAAGAAGTTACATTACTTCAAATGGATGGAAAAGTATCGAAAGAGGATCTGATTTATGCTTTAGAGTTGGCAAAGAAAGGCATTGAACAGGTCTATGCTACTCAGGTGAAAGCACTGAAAGCATACTTTCCATCGGAATAGAGAGGAATTACCATGATTGTTAATACTAATACCATTTATGATTTGGCTGCACAAGGCAAACGTTTAGACGGTCGTTCGTTGACTGATTACCGTACGCCTGTTCAGATTGAAACGTCTATCTCCTGGACAGCAGAAGGTTCTGCCCGAGTTCAGATTGGTTCAACAATTGTGATGGCGGGAGTTAAACTTTCACTTGAAAAGCCTTACAACGATACACCTAATGAAGGTGGTATTACTATTAATGCTGAACTGCTTCCTTTATCAAGTTCGGAATATGAATCAGGTCCTCCCGGCATTAAAGCTATTGAACTTGCTCGGGTTGTCGATCGGGGCATTCGTGAGTCAAAAGCGATAGATTTGAAAAAGTTATGTATTGCGCCTGGCGAAAAAGCATGGTTTGTTATGGTCGATTTGATTACGATTAATGATGCTGGTAATTTGTATGATGTGGCTGGCTTAGCAGCGCTAGCGGCGTTGAAGTCCGCTTTTTTTCCTAAAATAGATCCTGAAACAGGAGCGATTTTGTATAAAGAAAAAACAGCTGTTCCTCTTCCTTTGGTTAAAGAACCATTGCCAATTACAATCTATAAAATCAATGGCAAACTTTTTGTTGATCCAACAAAAGAAGAAGAAGAGACATATGAAGCTCGTCTTACTGTTGCTTCTGATCCTGATGGAACGCTTTCAGCGATACAGAAAGGCGGAGATATGCCTTTAACGGTTGATGAAATCGCTCAAATAATTGACCTTGCGCTCACCAAAGCTGCCTTTTTGCGCGGCATTTTAACTACACACTATGGCAAAGCACTACACCACTGAAGACGTTAAAGATTATACGAAGTACGAAAAGACACGGATGATTGGCAGTCGAGCACTGCAGTTGTCAATGGGTGCTCCTTTTTTGGTTTCGTTTACACCGGAGGAGTTGAAAGCCATTCATTACGACACGATTGAAATTGCGTTGAAAGAGTATAATCAAGGTGTCTTGCCGATTACCGTACGTCGTCCGACGATGGGTAAAAAGTCTGCATAAGTTTTTATTCTGGTTTGTGGTGTTGGGTTAACATATGAATTCAACAATAACGACGACAAAATTAGAGCAGTATTCTACAATTACTCGAGACGCCTTGATGCAAGCGAAGAACGCGTTTGATCCTCAACGTCGTGATTCGGCAGCTGATTTTTATGATATGGCTCAGCGCTACTATGATGATGCACATTATTTTTGGCATACGAAAAATGATTTAGTACTGGCGTTTGCGGCGTTAAATTATGCACATGGCTGGCTTGATGCCGGTGCGCGTTTGGGGCTGTTTCACGTCAGCGATAGTAGATTATTTACTGTAGATACTACTAAGAAGTACTAAACATAGCGAAAGATTTATAAATATGGCAATTGTTTGCCAAGGTTAGGTAGTAAAGAGAGGTTCTGGGGGTAGGTAGATGGTAACTCTGAGGAGGAGACTGCACAATGATCGTTCAAAAAGATTTTTTAAACAAACTCAAAGATTTTGGCTTAAACTCGTATGAATCCAAATTATGGATTGCGTTATTGAGCAGAGGCGTTTCAACAGCAGGAGAGTTATCTGATATTTCTAATGTCCCTCGCAGTCGGGCGTACGATGTTCTAGAATCTTTGGAGAAAAAAGGATTTNNTATGATGTTCTCGAATCACTGGAAAAGAAAGGTTTTATCGTTGTTAAAGTTGGCAAACCGATTAAATATTTAGCTGTTCCTCCTCGTGAAGTTGTTGAACGAGTGAAAAAACGTGTTGTTGAAGAAGCGGATCAGAAAAACAGAATTTTAACAAATTTAAAAGAGTCAGATGTGTTGGAAGAGTTGAATGTCCTTCATACTGAAGGTGTTAAGTTAGTTGATCCTACGGATAAGTCTGGTGCGTTCCGTGGCCGAGATAAAGTGCATGAGCATTTACTGTATATGATTAAAAATGCTAAAAAAAATGTTACACTCATGACATCGAAAGATGGACTGGACCGCAAGTACGACTTGCTGAACAATCATTTACGTAAAGCGGTGAAAGCCGGTATTGATGTGCGTGTTTCTGTTCCTCAGAATGCTAATCCAGACTTTGTGAAGCAGATGAGTGAATTTGCAACGGTTAAGCAGCATAAGAATGGCAATGCCCGCTTCTGTGTTGTTGACGGCAAAGATATGCTTTTGTTTTTGACTGACGACCAGAAAGTGCATAAGAGTTACGATTGTGCGGTTTGGGTTGAAGCACCTCACTTTATTGATTATTTCATGTCACTTTTTAATAAGGATTGGTAGGAGAGTAAGGTATGTCTTCTTTTCGACTGGTTCCCTATGTTGTTGGGGTGGCTCTCGTTGCAGGTGCTACTCTGTTGGGATTAGATCATTATGTCAATGTTCGTCGCATTGCTGATAACTCTGATCGGATTGCAACAAGTTTAGGATCTATTGATCAGAAACTTGCTTTCAATGGTATTGTTTATCAAAGATTAGAAACTCTTAGTCAGGAAGCTTCTGAGTTGAACAGGAATGTTGAAGTGACAAACTTAATTCTTAAAGATGTACGAGATCAGTGTGGAGACCAATAATGGTTCGAATATCAACTTTGTTGCTTGGTGTAAGTCTTATTGCTAACTGTTATCAATGTAATAAAATAGGAGACTTAGAAGGAGAACTCGAAACTGCGTCAGAAGAACAAGAAAGATTAGGTACTCTTGTTGAAACCAACAGAAAACAAGATCCACAATGTACTCCTCAGTATGATGCTGTTTCTGGAAGAGTTATTACTAATTGTGATTCTCCAAATCTTCTTGATCCATCTCTCTATCGTGTTGACTTAACACCAAAATGATGTTAATTAAAATGGCTACTGATGAAGATAATACACAAGATAATTCCCTTCGAACTAGCTTGGATACTTCAGAAATTAGAGCTGACGTAGAATATTTAAAGAGGACGTTCTGACGGCACAGTACAATTTCTGAGTG
>DUGB01000005.1 GCA_013331555.1 Candidatus Woesearchaeota archaeon | reverse complement strand
GCCAGGCAACTTTTGGAAAAACAGTTGAAGAATATAAAGAACTTAAAAAACTCGAAAGGGAAAATCTAAGGGACCATATGACTGATCTCGAGATTATCTTCACAATGTTGGGAGAAGCATCAACAACAAAGATCGCACGAAGCAGAAATGCATTAGGATTCTCTGAGAATAAAAGTGCTGCCAGGAAAGGAGGTAAGATAGCTGGAGATGCACGAAAGAATCTTGAGCTTGAATCCGGAGATAAGGTTATTACGGATGAGAATTATCTGCAACAGCCTGAATCGCAGAAAAGGAGAAGCCTGAAATGGAAATCCCAAAAGTCCTAAAAATCACGAAAGTAAAGAAGGAATCCAAAACCGTCTCAACCCTCTTCCTGAACCATAAGATTGATTACCAGCCAGGCCAATTTATAATGCTCTGGCTTCCTGGCATTGATGAGAAGCCGTTCGCGTTATCCTACCACTCCAAAGACCAGATAGGAATAACCGTAGAAGCAAAGGGAGAATGCACAAAGAAACTAATAACCCNNATAAAGAAGGGAAAATCAATAGTCGTAGCAGGCGGCCTGGGCATGGCCTCAGTGGCAACCTTGATAGAAGAATTAAACAATCCAATCATCATCAATGGAGCAAGAACCAGGGAATTATTATTATACAAAGACCGCTTTAAAAACGCAAGATTCTGCACTGATGACGGCAGCTTTGGATTTAAAGGCTTTACAACAGCGGTATTGGAAAACGAATTAAAAAACAAAAAAATAGACTTCATCTACGCCTGCGGACCTGAGGTCATGATGAAAAAAGTGATGGAACTAGGGTTAAAACACAGCATTCAGGGAGAACTCTCCTTAGAGCGCTTCATGGCCTGCGGTTACGGAATCTGCGCCCAGTGCATGGTAGATGACAGGTTAGTATGCAAGGACGGGCCTGTGTTCAGCTTCAAGGAAGCAAAAAACATGAAAGAGTTCGGCGCTTTCGCATATACTCCTTCAGGAAGAAAAGCGACGCTGAAGGAATATTACAGCCACTAAAAACTATTTTCTATCTCTATTAAACTTTGTCCTTCTTACTATAATCCATCCAGCATCTTCACCAAGATAATAAAAAATCCCCATAGTCTTTGCTGTAAACTTAAAGTTTGGATGATATTTCTTCAGATATTGCTTTGCTTTCCTAAACTTTTCCTCAGTCACGTCGCCAGTAGCAATACTAGAATGAAATTTTACATGTTTACCTTCCAATTCGTGCGGATTGATACTAAACTTACTTTGTAAATCTCTTAAGATTCTAAAATGCAACTCTTTAAGCTGCTTGTTTCTCTTTACATCAAGAAAAATAACTTTATTCCCGAAGTAATTAAACCCTTCTAATTCGATTTCAAATGGAGATATCTCTTTTGCCAAGCTCTTCAGATATTTTACAAATGGGCCTAATTTGTCTGTTTCAAATGGTGCCTTAATGGTTATGTGTGGACTTTGCTTCAAGCCCCAGCATAAACCGAATTTTTCACATAGTTTTAATTCTAATTTACGAGAGTAGTTGTAACATTCATCCTCTAAAAGTATTGCAAATCCGATATCCATTTTTACAATTATGTTTAATCTTATTTAATAAGTTTACTATTTTTTCTGTAAAAATATCGCTCCAAAAGTATAGGGACGGTTGCCAAATTTAGGGTTCATTAAATATGTTTTCCCGTTATCAAAAAATTCTTTGTTTCCTACTNNACTCAAAACGCCCTGTTGAAAGAAATGCCCTCCCAATATCTTCTGTTGTTGAGGGTCTATTCTCAGAACTTGTATCCGGCCCAATTGGATAGACATCAGGAGCAGGATTTTTGTAATCAAAAGTTATTGATAACATCCCCTTTGGTTTCAAGCATCTTGCAATCTCCTCTAATGCAAGTTGCTTTACTCTAGACTCTAAATGTTCAAACACACAAATCGAATAAGCGTGATTAAAAAATTCGTCAGGGAAATCCAGTGTCCTCATATCCATATGGTATGAGGACATATTCCAACCCATCTCTTGGCTTAACTTATTGCCGTTCGCAACAATTTCCTCATTAAAATCTATCGAATGCATCTCGGCTCCTCGAGAAGCAAGATAACAACTAAATAAAGAAGAAGTTCCTCCTGCATCTAAAACAACATGGTCTTTTTTTAGTTTAGGGCCGTTTGCCAGGACGGTACATGTTTCCCAATATAAGTACCATGGAAATCTTCCATCATCAACAACTCCTGTGAGCGGCTCATAATCTGAACCTCTATTGTCTATCCCAACACCCTGCAGACTTTCAGCTTCTCTGTCGTCTGTCATAAAACCATACCAGTTTGTGATATTCAATCCCCTAGAGTAAATGTCACGAATCAAGTCATCAATCCGGTTTATTGCGGGCATAGATTCATCAGTAAACAAATCTCCCCGGTCCATGGTTTTGTTTATGATTTCCATCTTGATTACAATATCAGCGTAGAAGAACCAAATACCCCCATATACGGTTCTCTTAATCGCGGTCCATGGCAGTCAGATCCATAAGTGACCATAAGTCCAAATGTTTCTGCCATTAATTTAAAATACTTGTTGATCTGTTCTTGTATATGACCATGAAGAGTATCATTTCCAGCATAATAATACAACTCAATCCCCTCCAATCCTTTTTCAGCTAATTTTTGTGCTACGGCAAATGGACTTTTCTTTCTCTCAGGTAAGCACCATCCATTTTCGTCGAGTTCCCATTCTTTAATTAGCCCGCTTTCTTGATAATAAAGTGCCCGCCCGGGATGACTCCATACAGCTAAACCTTCGGCATTTTTAATTTCTCTCATCGCTTCTTCCCAGGATGGCCTCCTGGTTGTTCTTTGGAATAAAAATGGATATTCTCTCATTATTTCTTTCATAACACTTCTGTCCCCACCCAATGTTCTTTTCTCTAAATTCAAGTGAGGAGCGAAACGACCAAAGGCATAAAATGCAATTTCCCAATCAGAAATGTATGGCACTTCACATTTATAATCATTCCATTCACATTTCCAGGTAATGAGATCGTCGACGCTCATTACTCTTGGACTCTTCAGAGAGTACCTTTTCTCCCTATCATCTCTTTCAAACTCCTCTGAAGAGATATACTGATTAAGCTTATCTATGATCCTATCAAGTGCATCATGCCTATAGACAGACAGTTTACTCTCAAGTGGCTGAATTAAATCTAGATTCATTTTTAGGCCTAATATATCTAAACTATCTAAGGTTACATCTGAGTCTTGATAGGAAGAATTAACTTCGATACCACTATGCACAATTACTCCAACCCTTTTTCCAGTTTCTTGGGCTTCAGGAACACCAAAAGTAGTGTCATGGTCAGTAAGAGCAATTGCTTGGAGACCTCTTTGTTTTGCTTCTTCAACTACTTGTGATGGTCTCCAATTACCATCAGAAGCTTTTGAATGTACCTGATCATCTTCTATTATTCTCATTTTCTGGATTTTGGTGGCTGAGCTTCTTCCCTCCCAGTTGGTATTTCATGCCATAATTTATCAGAGTATTTGTCAGTTAACTCATCACAAAATCTAAAAACATCCTGTCCTCTTGCACGGTTATTCTTTGATCTCCACTGAAGAATATCTGTTTCTACAGCTCTTTTTAATGAGCCAAAATACGTTTCATTCAATCCTATAAGTTCTGGTCTATTAACGCATGGAAATAACAAGTAATATTGAGTCACATATCTTTGTACAGGGGTAAAGTCAATAGAACTCGCTAAATTATCAACAAAACTGTACTGGCTGTCACTTCTTTCTCGCAGATCCTGCCTAAGATCACTTAGTTGATCGTATTCCTGGACTCTGAAGAATTTCTCGGGGGCTCCTAATAACCTTCTTTCACTATTAATCATTTCAATATCAGGAATAAATTTAAGATTAGCTCCTGCGCCCATCAGTTTGATGTATAGTCTCCATGTTGGCCCATCAACCTCTTTACCATCATCAGTAAACTCTCTCTCATAACCATTAACAGAATTATAATGATCTAATCTAATGGCATAAAAACCACCGCTTGGCGGTCTTACAAAATCAGAGTATATCTGTCTAGTAAACTTAACATCTCTTTTATGCACCTCATAATAGGTTATGGTCTCCATTGGAAAGAATAAAGTTCCTACCTCCAAGACGTATTTTTCAACAAGTCTGGGTACTTTTTCCCAAAAACTGTGTGGAAACGAGCCGTTGTATGATAAAATTCCAGTGCCTCTATCTTTAAATCCTGTCATCATTGAACTAATCCATTCGCCAGGGACAGAAACATCAGCGTCACAAAAAGCTAGAAATCTAGTGTTGGCATAAAATTTATTTGCTTGCAATTCTCGAACACCAGCTCTTCTTGCAGTGATTATGTTTTGAACTGGTTCATACGTCATTCCAATGTGCAATTCGCTCTGCTCACTAAATCTCCTGACTAATTTTGCCGTATCATCACTGCTTCCATTATCAACTACAAGTACATTATACTTATCTTTGTCTAACACATTCCCTTTTTCATCAACTTGATTCTCTAGCTTACTTAAAACAGCTTCAATATTTTGTTCTTCATTAAGCGCCGAGATGATTATTGTTAATGACATTTTTATGATGCCCCAAAAATCTCCACAACGTCTTGTTTTTTGATTGGTAGAAAGCAAAACATCTTCCTCTCTTCGTACCTTAACTCATCGATTTTGTAACCATGTTCATCAACTTTTACAAACCTATTATTATTAGAATCGCCAATCAAGTATTTATTATCTTCTAGTGGGGTAGCATCCTGAACCCAATCAAAATCACCATCTATAGTTCTTGTGACATTAAATCCTCCGTCAAGCAACAGCACCTTATTTGCTCTTGAATTTGAAATAATATACCCCCCTTCTCTTGGCTTAATATGATGGGGACAGATCATTCCCTCTAGAACAACATCATGCTTCCTTGTATCTGGATCAATCTCAACCAGAGAACCTTGGTGGAATAAGCAAGCATAAATCCTGCCGTTGTGAAAAATAGCCGTATTTAGATGGGTGGTGTGATCTGGTGTTATTGAATAAACCTCTTGATAATTTACCCCCCTATCAATTTTTCTTCTTCTTCCATCTGGCGTTCTATTGTATCCATGCTTTGTAGCCAGCCAGTCCCAAATCACTCGCTGAGGACTTTTAGGATCTATTAGGAGAATCCCATCAACACCCGTGGAAGCGATAAGCAATTTCTTATCTGGTCCTTCTTCAATTGTGTGTACATCGCAGAACAAATTATTGTTTAATGTGTCAACAACTTTTCCTCTCTGAACTTTCTTCACATACATATTACTTCCAACATATAGAGCCTTCTCTGAAGGAGGATAGTATAAACCAGATGCGGTTGGCACATTAACTTCTGCCAGAAAACCCAAATCAACTCTGTTCGGATCAAAAAGACAAACAGCCCCACCAAGAAGATCATTCCTAAATTCTTTAGACTGTGCGTCTGTTCTTCCTCTTACTTTGTGTTCAGTATCTCTTTCAACCCATTGTTTTTTCATTCTTTGTAAAGCAACGGGGTTAGTAACGAAAAAACTTGCTAACATAAGTTGATATTCACTTGGCAAATGTAATAAATACTCAATTTTTTCCATTTTATCACTCATTTTCCCAACTTCTGTAGCTTAACTCCTGTAACTTTTTGTCGAGATCTACTCTTTCTTCAGGTGAAAGGTTTTCTCTTAAAATGCCACAAAATTCTTCTCTGTTTCTAATTCTGATCAGCACGTCTTCATTCGTTCTGCTTAAAAATTTATCCAGTTCTGGTAGAAGCTTACGTATCAACCCGGTTTCAATAAGTTCACTAGAAAACTTTTGACGGTCTTTTGCTCGCAATATTGCACTGAAAACAGATGATACTGCTGAGGAATATTGGGGTGAACTAACAGTCTGTTCATCATAACCAACTCTTGAATTTATTGCATCAATTATTGGAGCATGGGAGGTATTGGTCATTTGAAAATTGTATTTTGAACAAAGACGTACAAATCGTGAGAACCACAATAATGGGTTTTCTGATTCAAATGATCTTATTGGCCTAATACACTTTGACGCTAATGCTTCAAGTGCATTATATTGGTCAACATGCTCTTTTTTCGGATATTTCCAGTAAGATGATTCTATATCAAATAGTCCAATTAAACTTAAGTCTTCCATAAAACAAACATCAAAAAAATTAGCATCATTTTTGGCATAAACTAAGATAACCTCTACGGAGCCATTACGTATTTGATACGGCCTTCTTGGTTGAATTACATCAAATCCTTTCGCTGAAAATTGTTTATTTAACGCAGTAATCCATTCTTCACTCTTCCCTTGAGTTGCAAGATCAATATCATGATAGCTTCCATGAATCATTAAATCTAACGGAGTTCCCCCATATAAAATAAATTGGTCAAGTCCAGTCACCTCATGAGAATAATCAAGCAAGCTACTGATTTCTTTTTGGGGTTGGTTCATTTTCCCTTAACTTGTTGATCAAATATTTTCTTCTGCGATACAATTGTTTCAACAGCCTTCCTTGCATATTGCTCATTAAAATGAGGTGATACAGGATACAATTTTACACCAGTTATTTTTGCACCATTTGATAAAGTAATATAACCGGAACTGATAGAATACTCCACACCGCGTCCCGCCCTCATTCTCGTAGATTCGTCCCATGTGAAAAATTCCTTCATATATTTGTTAACTTGTTCGCTGATGTTTTTTGTATCCAAAGATGGGTCGGAGAGTTCAATACATAATCTCGGGTCTCGCATAAGTTCGGGAGGATAAAACCGAAGCATTGTCACAAAACCTAAGGAGGCTTCTTCGTGACAAATGTACATGTCTTTGTGTTCACGCAACGAGTCTCTCATGACTACGGTCTGCTCTATCAAGTTAGCAAGATTTCTTCTGTAACCGTTTAATCCCAAAAGACGAAGAGAGGCTAGTGCTGATAAAGCAGGACCTGCTGATCGAGAAGTTTCTAACGTAAAATCTACTGGGCTTGTGAAACTAAATTCTTCAGCTAGATGATGAATGTCAATTTCTCCCTTCTTTGAGATATATCTCAAATCCCGTTCATCATTAACCATGAAAACGCTGCAATCTACTGGGCAGGCACCGATGCCTTTATGAAAATCAACACCCCATGAATCTGCCATATTAATGTGAGAAATTCGTCCATACTGTTCTCTAATCATGTTTAAAGCTCTTTGATTAATATCTAACGGATTATTTTCAAAGTCATATCCTCTAAAAAATAGCCATGACCATCCGATTACAGAGTCAACATGGACGTGAGGAGTGTAACTTAAAGAATATTCTTGGACAATCCTATCCCTAAGTTCGACAAATCCGTTTATACCATCAACAATGTGATTGTATGTCGTACCCCCATTAACTGCTATGGAAGTTAGTATTCCACCAGAATCAAGCGCCTCTCTTATTTTTCTTTCGGCATCATCCAGATTACTTCTTCTGTCACTTCCTGGCTCAATTATTATTGTGTTATCTTTGCCAATGCCTAGCCAATCAATAGAAACGTCATGAGAAAAGTGGCAGTCTCTTGTGACCATTGCCTTAATTCCTTCAGTATTGCCTTTCCTTGAGGATCCTGGGACGGCTTTCTTTATGCCCAATTTTTTAGCATATAAGTTTGTAGCAGTCCCTCCAAATGTAAAGAAGCCTCTTGCTTTTTTTTCAACACCCGCAAGATCTCTGGCTAATATGCTAGAAACAGCTTCTTCTGCTACAAGAGAGTTTCCTGCTAGGCCATCATTTATCGCATAGATATTCTCCTCTAATGCTAAGACATAAGCCGCTAAAGCAACCGAATTTACGGCAGTTCCGACATTATACTGTAGTTCCGGACTCCGCCATCTTGGAACACGTGAGAACAAATCATTAACAATGCTTTCTAAGACCTCTTCTGCAGGCTCTCCAACCTTTGGGACTGATGAATATTTTTCAACTAAACCTTTGAATTCAGATTTACCAGCAGAACCATTCAACCTTGCCAAATCATCGGAATCTATCTTTTGAGCAACGGCCCTAAGACATCGTACTAAGTATTCAGAAATGTGGTTCTCAGTAAATTGAAGCGGGAAGTATTGCTTAATTCTCTCGTATATTTCATTTTTATTCATTTTGATGCTAGCTTACTTAACTAGTTCTTCCAGTGAGTGGGGTTTTGATAGATGTTTTTCTAGTTCTTCCAATCTCTTATCGTCTATTCTAGCATATAATGGTTCTGGTTTGTTTATTGTGTGGTCAGATGGAATACTTATTTGAGTAGCTTCATCCCAAATTCCTGGAGTTGACAAAGAACCGCGAAGATTTAACTGATCAGTCCATAATCTCTGCATACTTTCAGGCAATATGGGGCTTGAAACAATAGCTAAAGATCTACATAAGCTTAGAGCGAGATAAAGAGATTTCTTTGCCTCTTCTTCCCTGCCTTCTTTTATTAAATTCCATGGCGCGGTTTTGTGGAGATAAACATTCCCTTCTGAAGCATATTGCATAATCCTTCTATAGGCTTCTCTAAACTCCACTCCAAAGAAGAGGTCGCCTATAGATAATGGTTCTGTCTTTATCGCTTCTATCAAATGATTGTCAATACCATTTAGGTCTGATAACGTACTGTAATTTAGTTGTCCTCCGAAATTCTTCCAAATCATATTCAGGGTTCTATTAAAGAGATTGCCTAACTTACCAATAAGTTCATTATTAGTGATAGTTCTAAACTCCCCCCACTTGAAGTCAGATTCTTTTGTTTCTGGGATTACCGTTGTCAAATAAGAACGGAGAACATCTATATCTATATCTGAGTCCAACAGATTATAACAAAATACGCCGACCCCCTTGCTTTTAGAAAATTTTTGTCCTTCAAAATTTAGATAATTAGAACCTACTACATTTAATGGCAAATTAAATCCACCATGCGCTATTAGCATACCAGGCCAAAAAACAGTATGAAATGGTATATTGTCCTTTCCTAAAAAGTGAAATATTTTTGATTCTGGATCTCTCCAATATTCATCGAAAACGTCTTCACCAATCTCTCTCGTGAAAGTCATATAACCTATTGGTGCATCAAACCAAACATAAAACACTTTATTCTCCAACGCTTCCGATGGAACTTTCACACCCCATTCTAAATCTCTAGTTATTGATCGTTCTCTCAATCCTTCTCTAATCCATTTTTTGGCTTCTCCATAAACTTGAGATCTCCAAGTCCCTTTATTTCCTTCTATCCACTTATCTAGACTTTCTGCCAACCGATCTAAACGAATATACAAATGTTCTGATTCCTTCATTATAGGTGTTGCTTCACAACTTTTACAATGTGGATCAACTAATTCGTCTGGAGCCAAAACTGATGCACAGCTCTCACATTGATCGGCATTAGCAGATTCGTAACCACATTTTGGGCATGTTCCAACAACAAACCTATCTGGAAGAAACATATTATCATTTTCACAAAAATACATTCTCATACTTCCTTTACTAACGTATCCGTTTTCATTAATGACATTAAAAAAATCCTGTACGGTTTTGTGATGTGATAAATTTGAGGTTCTAGAATAATTTGTATAATCAATATTTAGTCTTTCATAAACTTTTTTATGAATATTATGAAGTTTATCTACTAATTGTTGAGGATGCAACCCCAGTTCTTTTGCTGCCACAGCAGATGGGGTTCCGTGTTCATCTGAACCACCCACAAAAATAGCATCATAGCCCTTTGCTCTGCAATATCGATAAAATATATCTGCTGGCAGATGAGATCCAACAATATGCCCCATATGAGGAACATTATTAATATACGGAAGCGCAGCTGTAACTAGGATTTTTTGTTTTAACATCTTATTGTATTAGACATATCCGCGTATTTAAAAATGTTTCTACTTGTGAGTGATATTTGGTCCACGAGAACCTAACTAACGGAACTCCCCCGATTGCATTAACAAAAAGAGCCTTCGGTTTGGAAACGAACTCCCACTTGATACCTGTTCTTGATGTATCGCTTCGCTCATCGGAAGAGGTAACCCTGCCGGACCTCGAAACCCTTATAAACCCAGTTCCCAAGTAGTATGGCATGAAGTACATTGTCGCCAACTGGAAGATGCACAAGACCCAGAAGCAGTCTTTGGCATTCGTAAAGCAAATCCTTCCAAGAATAAAAACAAAGCGTACCATCGTCCTCTGCCCTCCGTACACAGACATCTGCCCAATCGCCCCTCTTCTCAAAAAAACCAACATACGTTTAGGAGCCCAAGATGTCTTCTACGAAACAAGAGGAGCGTTTACAGGAGAGATCTCTCCCTTGATGCTGAAAGAACTTAATGTAAAGTACGTGCTCATCGGCCATTCAGAGAGGCGCTCTATCCTCCATGAGAATAACCGCCTCATTAATCAAAAGCTTAGGGCCTGCCTGAAGCACAGCCTCACTCCTATCCTCTGCATCGGTGAGACAGGCCTGCAGAGAAGATTAGGCCAGGCCTCGCATGTCTTGAGGAATCAGCTCCTCACAGCATTAAAAGGAACCCACAAGCTAAAAAACATCATCATCGCCTATGAGCCGTTATGGGCTATAGGCTCACATACGCCAGACACCCCTGAAAACGCAGAAAAGACCAACGAATTCATCCGCTCTGTTCTGGCAAAATCAAGCTCAGCAGCCACAGCAAAAAAGATACCAATCCTCTACGGAGGAAGCGTCACTCCAAGAAACGCCCCTTCCTTTCTCAAAAAAGCAGCAATCGACGGATTATTGGTAGGGCACGAATCCCTGCTTCCAGGCCATTTCGTGAAGATTGCGAACTGTGCTCCCTAAGCAAGATTTGATAAGAAAGATGTGCTCCCTAAAACACTCTACGGTAGCAGGCTCAACCCGAGTTTATAGTCTCTTTTTAGTAGTTACAAATTGAAAGGTTTATATACTAGACAATCCATAGTAAGGGTATGGCAGCTACAAAGGTATACCCAATGGATATGTCATTCGTTGATAGAGAGGGCAGGAAAGTAAATACGAGCCCTACGGCTAAACCAGGCGGAAAAGCGTACGGATTTTTTGATTGTAATGCTTCAAAAGGAGAAATTGAAGGGTATCTGCCTTTCATCAGGGAGGCTACTCAAACTCCGTCTGAATTAGAACTTTCCTTGACAGAAGGGTTAGGCGGACTAGAAGGAGATCCCCTATTAATGCCAGCTTATGAAAGTGCTAAATCCCGGATACGATTTCCTAGCGCAATGAGCACTCAAGATAGATTAAGGACAAAACAAGAAATCGGAGATAGAGAGCTAAGGTATACAATACAGGTTACGGTTCCTGATAAAACTAATGAAAGAGCAGCAGAAGAATTAGATGCAATACTCAATAACATGTACAACTTACATCTCTATCAGGAAAACGATCCGTTTAGAGGAGCGATTGTTTTCGAAGAAAATGGCAAGTATGTGCTGAGAGATTAAATTTCTTAGTCAGCTATTGTATAACCCCATATCCAATCAGCCTGAACCTGTTGCCAATCCTTCTGGAAATTGTAACCCTTGCTCCTGCATATGCGCACACAGGCAGCTTCAGCCTGCATTTTATCTTGTTCTTCTTTAGTTCAACGACGATTCCGACAGTTGCTGCGGAGTTTACATTGAGCATTAAAGGCTCGCTTATTTTTATTGGCTCAACTTTAAGCTCTTCTTTAGTTCCCACAACCCTTTGAAGCAGGTGCACATCCAAGACTAGTTCATTCCAGACCTTTGGCAGTTTTCCTGGCAAACCTACAACAGAGCCTGTAAGCTGGTCTGATTTTACAATTGACGGGTCAAGTGATGTGAGCAGTCCAATCGAGCCGCCTGGACCAACCTGCATGAGATTTTCCCCGCCTGAATTGAGGCTTGCAATTTTTGTCGTCAATGGCTTCCATACCTGCTGATTTTTCTCAATTACATTTCTTCCGGGCCTTATTTCAATTACTTCATCAACTTTTAACATGCCCTGCTTTAAGCTTCCTCCCAGAACACCGCCAACTAATTTATCTGGAGTAATGCCGGGCTTGTTTATGTCAAAGCTTCTTGCAACAAGCATCAGCGGCTCTTTATCAGAGTCCCGGACTGGTGTCGGAATATGCTCGTCAATTGCCTGCATTAGCAAATTCAAGCCAACCCTGTGCTGCGCTGAGATTGGCACAACAGGCGCATTTTCGTAGGCGGTGCCTTTGAGAAACGCCTTTATCTGTTCATAATTTTTAACAGCCTGCTCTTCGCTAACCAAGTCTATTTTATTTTGCACTACAATGATATTTTTAACGCCGATTATCTGCAAAGCCATTATGTGCTCTCTTGTCTGCGGCTGCGGGCACTGCTCATTCGCGGCCACAAGAAGCAGGGCGCCGTCCATTATTGTCGCACCTGAAAGCATAGTCGCCATCAGGCTCTCGTGGCCCGGCGCATCAACAAAGCTTACCCTCCTCAGAAATTTCGCTTTTGCTTTGTCTTTTGGCTTTGATGTAAAAATGCCGCCTTCCTCATAAAAATCAGTGTCTGCATACCCCAGCCTTATTGTGATTCCTTTCTTTATTTCTTCGGAATGAGTGTCCGTCCATTTGCCGCTGAGCCTCTCCAAAAGGGTCGTTTTTCCGTGGTCGACATGGCCGCAAAGCCCTATGTTGATTTCCGGCTGGATTAAATCAGGAACTTCTTTTTTTGCCGCAGCCTTGGATGGCTTCTTCCTGCCTTTATCCTCCTTTTCAGCGCCTTCCTCGGCTTTTTTCTTTTTTGGCATAGTTTATTTTGTATCCTAGTTTTGATTAAAGAGTGCATACCCTGAAAATAATTTAAAAAATTATTCTTTTTTGGCTTCTGCAGGCTTATGCTCTTTCTTTTCCTGCCTAGGGGCGGATTCTTTAGCTGGCTCTTTCTTTGCTTCCTTAGGCGTTTCTTTCTGAGCCTCAGCTTTCTTAGTCTCCTCTTTCGGAGCCGCTTCTGCCTTTTGCTCGCCTTCCTTCCCCAAAACAGCAGCCAGCTTTTTGCTTCCTTCCTTTGTGACTTTGAGGTTTATCTGCACAATCTTCTCGTTTATCTTGTGCCCGCAGACTGTCTTTCTCCTT